>DAOUMQ010000031.1:0-3952 GCA_034410425.1 Dehalococcoidales bacterium
CGGTGCAGCGGGAGAAAGCCACCCGGGTGATGGTGGTGCCGACCATGCTCAAAAGAATTATTGAATACCCCGACTTTGATAGCTACGACCTTTCCTGCGTGCGGGTTATAACCTATGGCGCCGCCGCCTGCCCCTACGAAGTGCTTAAAAAAACCATCGAGCGCTTCCCGGGGCGGGCGCTGATAAACGCCTTCGGCGGGACGGAGACCTCTTCCACCATCGCTGCCCTCAGGGCCGAAGACCAGGTAATCACCGGCCGGGAGACGGAGGCGGAGAGGGAAAAGAAACTGCAGAGGCTGGCTACCTCCATCGGCCTGCCCCTGGAAGATGTTGAGATTCAGGTCCGGGATAGAAAGGGGCACCAATTGCCCGCCGGGCAGATAGGCGAAATCGTGGCCAAAGGTCAGCGGATAATGAAGGGCTACTGGAAGGACGCCGAGAAGACGAGGCAGGCCTTTACCGCCGACGGCTGGTACCGCACCGGCGATATCGGCTATAAGGATGAGGAGGGCTACATCTATCTTACCGGCCGCGCCGACGATGTCATCGTCAGGGGCGGCGAGAATATCGGCCCTACCGAGGTGGAGAGCGTCCTCTATACCCACCCCAAAATCGAGGAGGCGGCGGTGATCGGCATCCGCGACGTCGAGTGGGGCCAGCAGGTCAGGGCCATAGTCAGGCTCAAAAAAGGGGAAACCGCCACCGAAGAGGAGATCATCGACTTTTGCCGCCCCCGCCTGGCCGGTTTCAAGCGCCCCAGCTCGGTGGTCATTGTTACCAGCGAGCTGCCCAAGACCTCCACCGGCAAGATTATGCGGCGGGTGCTCCGCGAAAAATACGGCGAGCCTTAGTCGCGGACGCGGCTGATCTCAAAGACCACCGGGTTATCGGGGTCGGGGCAGGCGGCAGTGGTCTTATCGGGGTCTTTCTCCCAGGGGAAGGCCCCGCCATACATCAGCGGCGTTAGGAAGGGGAGCAGGGAGGCGAAGGCAAAGATACACATGCCCTCGGGCGTCTTTTCCCCGACCAGCCACTCATCGCCGACCTTATGCCCCGCCTCACAAGTCCCTTTCTGGCTTATTACCTTAACTCTTACCTTATAGCTTTCGGCCATATTTTCTCTCCGGGCTTTATTCTTCTACCGAGGCGGCTATCAACTCGGCGATATCCATCACTTTGAGCTTTTCCTCAGCCGCCTTGGCCTTGATACCGTCGTCGAACATCTGCAGGCAGAAAGAGCAGGCGGTAACCACCGTCTGGGCTTTGGTCTCCAGCGCCTGCTCGGTGCGCAGCTCGTTGATGCGGCGGCCCTCGTGCTCTTCCAGCCACCTGTGCCCGCCGCCGCCGCCGCAGCAGAAGCTGTTCTCCCGGTGGCGCTCCATCTCCACCACCTTGATACCGGGGATGTTTTTAATAACCTGTCTCGGCGGCTGGTAGATATCATTGTACCGGCCCAGATAGCAGGGGTCGTGGTAGGTGACCAGCTCGCCCCGAGCCTTTTTAATCTTGAGCCTGCCTTCTTTTATCAGCTGGGCGATAAGCTGGGTGTGGTGGATGACTTCAAAGTTCCCGCCGAACTGGGGGTACTCGTTCTTGAGGGTGTTGTAGCCGTGGGGGCAGGCGGTAACGATGCGCTTGACCCCGTAGCCCTTTAACAGCTGAATGTTCTTCTCGGCCTGCATCTGGAAGAGGTACTCGTTGCCCAGGCGGCGGGCCGGCTCGCCGCAGCAGCTCTCCTCGGCTCCAAGGATGCCGAAGTTGACCCCGGCCATGGTAAGCAGTCTGGCCGTTGCCTGCACCACCTTGGTGCTCCTCTCCTCCAGGGCGCCGGTGCAGCCCACCCAGAAGAGGATGTCTATTTTCTTGTCCTCGGCCAGGGTCTTGATTTTGAGCCCCTCCGCCCAGTCCGTCCGCGATAGGGTGGTTCCCCGCCAGGGGTGTCCCCTGTCTTCGATGCTGCGCAGTGCCCCCTCGGCCGTCTCCGGGACCTTGGCCTGTTCCATCACCAGGCTCCGCCTCATATCGATAATCTTGTTGATGTGCTCAACGCTGACCGGGCATACCTGCTGGCAGGCGCGGCAGGTGGTACAGGCCCAGATTACCTCCTCGGTTATCACCCCGCCCAGCGGCGGGGCTTTCTTCTTGCCCTTGACTAGGCTAGGCCCTACCTCCAGCAGGTGTTTTTTGAGGTCGTCAATCAGTTTTTTGGGCTTTAATGCCTTACCGCTGGCGGTTGCCGGGCAGACCTCCTGGCACTGACCGTAGATGACGCAGGAATAGAAGTCTAAAAGCTGCTTCCAGGTGAAGTCGGTTATCTTTGAGGCGCCGAAGGTCTCCTCTTTCTCCAGGTCGATGTGACGCAGGGCGCCCTTGGGCGGCGGCGACTGTAAAAGAACGTTGAACATGCTGGCTATCATGTGCAGGTAGCGGGAGTAGGCGATGAAGACCAGAACGAATAAGACAAAGCCCCAGTGCGCCCAGAAGAAGGCGATATTGGACGCTTCAATAGAGCCCGGGCTGGCGCCGGCAAAGAGGTTGCTCAGGGCGTTGCTTATCGGGGGCAGGCTGGCGCCCAGTCCCACCGGGGCGTAGCCCAGGGCGATGCCCGTCGCCTCCTTGAAGAGGTGGGTCAGGGGGTGGATGAGCACCGTGACCAGGATGACCATAGCCTCGACGGTCTGCTCCCCCTCCAGTCTGGGCGGGCGGACGACATAGCGGCGGATAATGGCCCACAGGGCGCCGACCATGATAAAGGGGGCGGCTATGTCCATGACCCAGGCGTAATAGAAGAAGAAGCGGGAGTGCTCTATGGTCTCGGCGAGGCCGAGACCGCCGCCGATGATGATAAATATCAGGTAGAAGGGGATGTAGATAAAGAACCCCCAGGCCATAAAGACGTGGCCCAGGCTGGCCCTATCCTTGGTCGTCAGGTTTTTAAGCTGGCACCATTGTCCCAAAACCCTGACGGCGGTGGTGAATAGCCTCTTGGCCATCTGGCCGAAGCCTGCCTCGCCTCGGCCCAGGAACATGTAGCGCCCGAGCTGAAACAGGCGGCGCAGGAAGAGGCCCAGGGCCAGGGCGAAAAAGAACCAGAAGATGGCGTACCCCGGGACTACTCCGTAGGTCATGCTAACCGGTGACATAGTATCTCCTATCTAGTCCGACTGGACGGCAAAGTCTCTAGCGCAAACGGATAACGGCAACAAAGATACCCAGCCCTAGAGCTATTATATGATATATCGCCCTGACCGCAGTCAAGGGCAGGGCATCGTAGAAAGAGATATGGGATAGAAAACCGGTAAACCAGATAGCGACCAGGTAGCTTATGATTAGGGCGATTGCGCCGATGATGGCTAGGCTGGTGCCGCGCTTGCGGTTGACCGCCAGGCTGGTCACCTCGCTGATGGCATAGCCGACGGCTGGCGCCAGCAGCAGATTCAAGGAGAAGAAGGGGACCGCCCACTCTATCACCCCCCAGGCAATGCCGCCGGCAAGGGCCATGCCCAATGCTGCCCCCGCCGCTATCAGGTAGTATCTGGCCGAGAAGCGGTAAGTGGGCAGTTGGCGCACCCCGGCACAGTCCGGGCACCTGGCTCCCACCGGTGTCTCCACCATGCACCTGGGGCATATCGGCTTACCGCACTTGCCGCACCTCAGGTTGGTCTCAACACCGGGGTGAAAACTGCATTCCACGGGCTTTAAGGTTAACCTTTCTTTCTTTTTTCTTTCGGCTTGGCCGGCCGGCGATTCAGCCAGACATCTTTATCTCTTATGTCGCGGTCGAAGAGCAGGCGGTTAACGAGCAGTTCCCCGGTAGGAACCGAGGCCGCCAGCGGGGTCTTGGGCGCGGTCAGCCGCCGGATAACCATTATCAGAAAAATGGCCAAAAATCCCCAGGTCATCGCTTGCGGTTTGCCGTCTAGCCAGCTAATTAAAGCCGCCGGGGCGATAC
>DAOUMQ010000032.1:0-8388 GCA_034410425.1 Dehalococcoidales bacterium
GTTCCCGCATTGATACTGATTCTGATCTTCAGAGGCAAAATCTTCGAATTTGTTAACAGTGTATCCAAGAAGACTGTCACTTTGGGCATTGGAATTACCAGCTTTGTGGGTGTGATGGCTGATCACATGTGGGGTAACCCGATGAATTTGCCCGACTAAGCCGAAGGGCGCGCAGCCAGCGCGGAATAGAAATAATTACCGGTGCCTTCGCGGTAAACACGGATGCCGCTGATTTAAGCGGACTACAGACCATAAGACCCGATTACAAGCACAGGATTCTTATCGGCGGCCGCCGGACCGGTGGTCACGGCGTAGGTAAGATAAACGAGCTGGGAGCGGAGGTAGCCAAAGAGGACGGCGATAAAGTGGTGGACGCCTTGAGAACGGCCCACCGCTTCTTTGAGACCGATGCCATCCTACTCATCGCTGGCGTTGCCGGCGGCACCGGCTCAGGGGCGCTGCCGATACTCACCCAGATGATGAAAGAGCGCTACATGGATAAGCCGATTTACGCCCTGGCTGTCCTCCCCTTCTCCCACGAAGAGGAAACCGAGGAAAGGACCGTTTACAACGCCGCCACTTGTCTCAAGTCTCTCTACCCCGTTGCCGATGCCGTATTTCTGGCCGATAATCAGAGGTTCGTCAGAAAAGACTTCTCGCTGAGAAACAACCTGACCCAGATTAACACCCTGATGGTTGAGCCCTTCTACAACCTGCTCTGCGCCGGTGAAGAGACCAGGCGACGGCACATCGGGGCCAGGATGGTTGATGCCGGGGACATAATCCAGAGCCTGGTAGGCTGGACGGTAATCGGCTATGGCAAGACAAAGCTACCCTCCATGCGCCTCTTCAGCCTGGGCAGGAACTTCAGGAAGAAGAGCACCGAGACTCACCGGGGAATTCAGGCCATGGACGAAGCCCTGAGCGAGCTCTCGGTGAAATGCAACCCGGCGGAGACGGGCAGAGCGCTGTACCTGGTCTCGGCGCCATACCGGGAAATGAATATGGACCTGGTCAAAGACCTGGGAGAGTACTTAAGGGATATGGCACCGGAGGCGATTATAAGGAACGGCGACTATCCCCGCGATAAAAGCATCATAGACGTAACCCTGGTCTTATCCGAGCTCGGCTCCATAGAAAAGATAAAGGGATACTATGAAGTAGCCACCCAGTTTATCCACGCCTCCAAAGGCAGGGAGAAACAGGTCGAGGGCAAGCTCAAAGAGATAGAAGAGGCAGGCAAGGATATACCCTCGCTGCTATAATAAACCTTATCGCAAGTTCTTAAGCCAGCTTTACTAGCTAGTAAAGCTGGCTTTTATTTGATAAACAGCCTCTACTTGCCCTTAAAAACCCTTTTGGAAACCAGCCGATATAGGGTATAATAGAAGCAACAAAGATGGCATCTCAAGTCTTTTATCGCAAGTGGCGCCCCCAGACCCTGGCCGAGGTAGTCGGTCAGGAACAGGTAACACAGACTCTAAGCAATGCCATCAAGAGCAACCGCGTCTCCCATGCCTATCTTTTCTATGGCCCCAGAGGGACCGGCAAGACCAGCACCGGCCGCATCCTGGCCAAGGCGGTCAACTGCTTGAGCAAGGACAAGCCGTGCAACGCCTGTGAGATGTGCCAGGCAATAACCGAGGGACGTGCCCTGGACGTGGTCGAGATTGATGCCGCCAGCAACCGGGGCATTGACGAAATCAGAGACCTCCGCGAGAAGGTCAACTATGCCCCCAGCCAGGCCAGGCACAAGGTCTACATCATAGACGAGGTACACATGCTCACCAAGGAAGCGGCTAACGCCCTGCTCAAGACCCTTGAGGAGCCGCCGCCCTACGTTATCTTCATCCTGGCTACCACCGAAATCCACCGCGTCCCGCCCACTATTCTATCCCGATGCCAGCGCTTCGACTTCAGGCGCATTGCTCAGGCAGACGTCGTCGGCCAATTAACCCGCATCTGCGAAGCCGAAGGCATCCACATAGAGCCGGAAGGACTGCGGCTCATTGCCAAGAGCGCCACCGGCAGCCTGCGGGATGCCGAAAACCTGCTGGAACAACTGACCACCTACTACGGCACCGAGGTTAAGCTCCACCAAATTCAAGCCGTTCTGGGTATCACCGGAGACAAGAGGGCCAAGGAGCTTATCGGCCACATAGTAAACAACGATGTTTCGGCCGGGGTAGCCACCATAAACAGCGTCAACAGCGACGGCCTTGACCTGCGCCAGTTTAACCGGGAGCTGGTGGCCTATTTAAGGGAGCTGCTGCTGATAAAGACCGGCTCCGAGGAAGCGGTAGACCTCACCAAAGAGGACCTGACCGAGCTCAAGGAGCTGGCGGCTAAAGCCTCACTGGCCCAGATACTCAAGGCGATAAAGCTCTTCGGCCAGCTCGAGATTGGCTTTGACAACTATTCCACCCTGCCCCTGGAACTAGCGCTAGTTGACTGCGCCCAAGCCCCGGTTGAGGAAAAAGAGAGCCCGGCAACGCCCCAATACCAACCTCCGTCGCCCAAAGAGACGCCCCCAATCAAGGCGCCAAAGGCTAAGGCCAAAGCCGCCGAGGTGCCCAAGGACGTGCCCAAAGATACACCAAAGACAGAGCCGCCCAAGGCAAAGAACGCTCCCGCTCCATCGGGGCTCCACAGCGAGATTGAGCGCCTGAGGCTGAACTGGAAGCAGGTTATTGAGCAGGCGCCGGATAACGTCAAGAGAACGGCGGCGGTTGCCATCCTCAGGAGCGCCGGGGTCAAACCGGTGGACATTGACGGCGATACCATTGTCCTCGCCTTCAGATATCCCATTCACAAGGAAAGGATGGAGACGGCCGAAAATCAACAGGTGGTCAAGGAGATTATAAGCAACTACCTGGGGCATGCCTGTCAGGTGCGCTGTGTCCACGAGCCGGAGGATAACCACCTGGTGGAAGCAGTGAAAAGGATAGGCGCCCAGGTTACCGGCACGGAGGAGAAATGAGCAGTTTTAACTTACGCCAGGCCCAGGAGCTCCAGGCCAGGCTGGTCAAAGCCCAGGAGGAGTTAGCCGAAGCCACGGTCGAAGCCTCTTCCGGCGGAGGCGCGGTCAAGGTTACCGTCACCGGCCAGCAGAAAATACTCTCGATAAAGATAGCGCCGGAGGCGATAAACCCCGATGACGCCGAACTGCTGGAGGACCTGGTGCTGACCGCGGTGAGTGAAGCCATCACCAAATCACAGGAGCTTGCCGCCCAGCGCCTGGGCAAATTGACCGGGGGCTTTAAAATCCCGGGGCTGGGCTGATTTAAGGGTAAAATCCCCCTCTTTCCCCCTTTTTAAAGGGGGACATCAGCTTCTCCCTTTGGTAAAGGGAGATTTTAGAGGGATTTTAAGATTTCCACCCTGACTCACCCTTGGAGGGTTAAAGGGGGGACTTGATATTTGGTATCTATTCCCACCCTCCGCCCTTGAAGGTGGGAAGGCGAGAGAGCCTTACCCCACCCCTCGGGGAGGGGTTTGAGAGTTGTAAGAGGGTGCCACCCTTTTGGGCGGGCTAGGGTGGGCAGTAAGACGATCGAAAACAGGCAAGACAAAGGAGAGCTGACATTGAACCCAGATTCTATACCCACCGCCGACGCCATATCCAAACTCATCCAGGAACTGAATAAACTGCCCGGCATCGGGCTCAAAAGCGCCCAGCGCCTCGCCTACCACCTGCTCCGGGCCTCGGATGAGCAGACCAAACAGCTGGCCGAGGCCATACTCTCGGTAAAGCAGAAGACCAAGCTGTGCTCGGTCTGCCTCAATATCACCGATGCCGACCCCTGCCCCATCTGCCGTAGTCCCCAGCGGGATGCGAGCAAGGTCTGCATAGTGGAGCAGCCGCAGGACATCCTGGCCCTGGAACATACCAAGAGCTATAGCGGGCGCTACCATGTGCTCCACGGCGCTATCTCCCCCACCGAGGGGGTGGGCACCGAGGATATAAGAATCAAAGAGCTCATGGAGCGGTTGAAGGACGGCTCGGTGACCGAGGTCATTCTGGCCACCAACCCCACCCTGGAGGGGGAGCAGACCGCCATGTACCTGAACAAGCTGATTTCGGCAAAGGGCATCAAGGTTACCCGCCTGGCCCGGGGACTACCCTTCGGCACCGAGCTGGAATACGCCGATGACGTTACCCTCACCCGGGCGATGGAGGGCAGGCAGGAATTTTAAGGAGGCTAAAATGGAGCACCGCCGGCTCGGCAAGAGCGAACTAAACGTATCGGTGATCGGTCTGGGGACATGGGCTATCGGCGGCTTTTTCTGGGGGCCAACCGATGAGAAGGAAGCCATCGCCGCCATCCAGAAAGCCATCGACAGCGGCATAAATCTCATCGACACCGCCCCTATCTATGGCGATGGCCACTCCGAAGAACTGGTCGGCAAGGCTATCAAGGGCCGCCGCCATCAGGTGGTAATCGCCACCAAGTGCGGCGCCCGCCTCAAAGATGGCAAGCCCCTCAACGACCTTACCCCGAAGTCAATCCGCAAAGAGTTGGAGGTCTCGCTGAAGCTGCTGGACACCGATGTTATCGACCTCTATCAGTGCCACTTCCCCGACCCCAACACCCCCATTGAGGAGACCATGGCCGAGATGAGCAAGATGAAAGCCGAGGGTAAAATCAGGTGCATCGGCGTTTCAAACTTTGACGTCGCCCTGCTTACGCAAGCGAAAAAGGTCGCCCCAATAGTCAGCAACCAGGTCCAGTACTCGATGCTCAACCGCGACATCGAGAAGGAGCTCGTCCCCTTCTGCCAGGAGCAGGATATCGGCATACTGGCCTACGGCCCCATGGGCGGCGGTATCCTCACCGGCAAATATAAGAAAATGCCCAAATTCGAGCAAGGCGACGCCCGCTCTTTCTTCTATAACTATTATCAGGAGCCGCAGTGGAGTAAAGTACAGAAACTGCTCAAGGCCCTGGAATCAATTGCAGAACGACACGGTAAGCCCGTCTCCCAGGTCGCCGTCAACTGGGCGCGCCAGCAGCCCGCCATCACCAGCGCTCTGGTCGGCGCCCGAAGCCCCAAGCAGGCGGAGGCAAACGCCGCCGCCGGAAGCTGGCAGCTATCGGCTGACGAGATGGCTACCATCAAAGGGGCACTAGAACAGACCTTAAGCTAAAGAGGAATAGAATAAATAAAAAGGAGCTAATATGTTTAAGTCACTGTTTATCATTATGGCGCCCGATGGCGACCCTGAAAAGCACCGGGCAACGATTACGACCGACAAAGCGGAACTGACAGCGGTATTCATCGAGATGACGAACTTCGACCAGGCCGTTGATGTGGCTAAGGACATGGTGCAAAAACAGGGGGTGCAGTCTGTTTATCTCTGCGCCGGCTTTACCCACCAGGCGGTAGCCAGGGTTACCAGCGCTGTCAGCGGCCGGGCGGCGGTGCAGGTAGCCAGGGGAGATGTTCCCAGCACCATGCTGGCCGGGGAGATTTTGACCAAAGAAGGCTGGTTTGAGGAGGAGGGCTAGAGGGGAAAATCCCCCTCTTTCCCCCTTTTAAAAAGGGGGGAGTTAGTTTCTCCCTTTGGTAAAGGGAGAGCAAGAGGGATTTTAAGATTCCCCCTCCCCTTTTTAAATCTTTTCCCACCCACCACCCTTTTAATGTAAGGGGGAGGGGTAGAGAGTCTTAAAGGGGTGAAACCTTTATAGGGCGGGTTAGGGTGGGAAGAAGGACATAAGGGGGTGAGTTGAATGAACCGAAAAACAATAAGCTTACTCATAATAGGACTGTTGGTATTAATTATCACGTCACTCAGTGGATGTACGCCAGTACCAACCAACACATCCGCTGACGGCCAAGTTACCGTTATTATAGACGAAGTAATTAGATCCGATGTCCTGCCCGCGGACACTGCGGAAGCGCTATCATCAGCCTCCCCACCGCGAGACGCCCCTACGCCAGCCCTAGGAAACGATCTTGTTATCGTCTATCTGAGTATTGAGTGCGGAGAAGAGGTAAGTATGATTGCCCCGTTCCCTGGTTTTGTTATGGGAGAGGCAGGACTGACGTTGCTTGATGCCGAAGGGCATGAATACGAGCCCGTTAGAGATCTGTTTGATACATACTACAATGCACAGGACTTGAGATTTGAATCGGCAGAGGGTTTTCTGGTTTTTGAGCTCCCCAGGCAACAGGAGCCTGCAAGGCTCAGGCTTGTATATATATACGAAAAAGTTGGGGAAGAAGATAATCAAAGAGGTGAAATAAACATCGACCTTTAAGAACAGTAAAAATGACCAAGCCAAGAAACTATCAGACCGAAGCCATAATAATCAAAAAGACCAAGCTGGGGGAAGCCGATACCATCCTCACCCTCTACACCCCTCACCTGGGCAAAATCCAGGGCTTCGCCAAGAGCCTGCGCAAGACCAGGAGCAAGATGGCCGGCCACCTGGAACTGCTCACCCACAGCCAGGTGTCGCTGGCGCGGGGGAGAAACCTGGATACCATAACCGGCGCGCAGACCATCGATAGCTTCCTGCCCCTCAAAAGCGACCTGGAGCTTACCTCCTACGCCCTCTACGCTACCGAGCTGGTCAACCAGTTCGCCGCCGATGATGTCGAAGACTACCCCGTTTTCCAGCTACTGCTGGAGACCCTGAAAAACTTAAGCCAGGGCGGCGATAACGAACTGCTCCTGCGCTACTTTGAGCTTCACCTCTTAAACGAGGTCGGCTACCGCCCCGAACTAAAGCAGTGCGTCTCCTGCCACTCACCGCTAAAAGAGGTCACCAATGCCTTCTGCCCCGGCGCCGGCGGTATGCTCTGCCCCACCTGCCGCCAGAGCCAGCCGCTCAGCTATCCCCTCTCGCCAGAGGCACTAATAGCGCTGCGCTCACTCCAGAACGATGACTACAGCACCGCCAGCAAGCTGAAGATAGAACCCAAGCTAGACAAACAACTGGAAATGGTGATGCGCAACTACATCAGATACTTGCTGGAAAGAGAAGTGAAATCAGCCGCCTGGCTGGATACCATCAAGGGGCAAAGCGGGCCCAAATCTTTAGTACCCTAGGATAAAGGGTAAAATAGCGGATATTTTGCCGCCGGGTGCTTGGAAGTCTAAAGCTTTTGCTATATACTAATGTAAAATGGCATCCAGACTGGACCGAATAGCCCAACAGCGCCGGCAAAAGCTTGAGCGGATTCGAAGTCGCGGCATAGAGCCCTACCCCTATGTCTATCACCGCAGTCATACCACCGAGCAAGCCATAGCCCTGCTCAAAAGGCAGGAGGCGAAGAAGCAAGCCAAGGCTCAGGTGGTCAGCCTGGCCGGGCGCATTACCGCCAACCGGCCCATGGGCAAAATCTCCTTCCTCGACCTGCGCGACGGGGCGGGCAAGATTCAGCTCTGCTTCTACCAGAACCGCCTCAGCGAGGAGACCCTGGCCCTGTTTCAGGATCTGGACATCGGCGATATTATCGGCGCCAGCGGCAAGCTCTTCCGCACCAAGAGCGGAGAGCCGACCCTTGAGGTAGAAAGCCTCTCCCTGCTGGCTAAATCGCTCCAGCCATTGCCGGAAAAGTGGCACGGGCTGGCCGACGTGGACAAGCGCTACCGCCAGCGCTACCTCGACCTCATCGCCAACACCGAAGCCATGGGGACCTTCCGCGTGCGCAGCCAGGTTATCGCCGCCATCCGCCAGTTCCTCAACCAGCGAGGCTTTATAGAAGTAGAAACACCGGTGCTGCAGGCATCAGCCGGCGGCGCCCTGGCCAACCCCTTCACCACCCACCACCAGGCACTGGACCAGGACTTCTACCTGCGCATCGCCCTGGAGCTCCACCTCAAGCGTCTGCTCGTCGGCGGCTTTGACAAGGTCTATGAAATCGGGCGCATCTTCCGCAACGAGGGCGTTTCCACCCAGCACCACCCCGAGTTCACCATGCTGGAGAGCTATGAGGCTTATGTCAACTACCAGGACGTGATGGCAATGCTGGAGGAAATGGTAGCTAATGTATGTCAGGAAGTTTTAGGCACGACCAGGGTCAGGTTCGGCGAAAACGCCGTGGAATTCAAGCCCCCCTGGAAGCGCCTCACCCTGCGCGACGCCGTCAAAAAGTACAGCGGCATCGACTTCGTCACCTATCCCACCGCCGACGGCCTGCGCGACAGGATGCGCTCACTCAAAATAGAGGTCGACCCAAAGAAGAACTGGGCCAAGCTGGTCGACGAGCTTATCAAGAGCTTCGTCAGGCCTAAGCTAATCCAGCCCACCATCATCTTCGACTACCCGGTCTCCATGTCGCCGCTGGCCAAGACCAAAAGGGACGAAGAACGGGTGGCTGAGCGTTTCCAGGCTATTGCCGGCGGGCTGGAGATTGCCAATGCCTATACCGAGCTCA
>DAOUMQ010000033.1:0-2521 GCA_034410425.1 Dehalococcoidales bacterium
GCCCTCTGCGTCAATCGAGCCTAGCAGTGGAGGTGTCTCCCCCTCTCGATAGTCGCGTGGAAAAACATATTCGACTCCTTGTAAGCTAAAAGCTTCCGGTAGAGGACTCCCATTTACATATACCTTAAAGTCTGCCTGCTGTTGTGTAAGAAGAAAACGACGGGCCATACTCTTGGGGAACGTCTGCTCTGAGGGCAATCTTGACAACGTCAGTTGGGATAATGTCACGGTAGTTTGATGTTCTCCCTTTCTTGCATCGTCAGGAGGCTCGTATCTAATTACTTTCACCGGCTTATCTTTCGTGCTAACGAAGTCGTCGCTGAGTAACTCCGTCAGATCAAGCTCAAAAACAGTCCTTTCACCGGTCTCTTCACTAATAGTGTCGACCTTGATGACTTTTGCAATTCCAAAGCCTGCGAACTTACCAATGCCCTTCCTTCCCAAGATAGGCCGGTGATACTTTGGGGATTCTTCATTTGGGTTGTCTCCGCGGCGATTCCAACCCACATTTAGATATCGCTGTTGACAATCATCAAACTTCATGCCGATGCCGCTGTCCCAAATCACAATCTCAGGTGTCCCCGACAAGTCCGGCGGTAGGCTTATCTTAACTTCCTCGGCATCGGCATCCCAAGAGTTCGACACCAATTCTGCGAGCGCATTTACAGGGCTTTGATACGTTTGAATCCCCAGATGCTCAAGAATGCGGCCATGGAACCTCAGATATAGACTCTTGTCGTCTGATTTCATATCATCCTCGCTATATAGTCTAAGAATACACCCTAGTGCGGAAGTCGGTCAACAAGAGTGGCAAAGGCTTTTAACGAGTTTAGCCCTGGTTAGATCCTATATCGTCACTTGTTGAACAATCTGCCGAACTTTTACACTAAGCGAATCCAACCAATCTCTAAAGCTCCATATTGTCCACCGGACTGAACCTCCTGTGCCCTACCACCGCCGCCTCGCTCCTCAAACTGGCCGCGTAGCGCCTAGTCATGTCCAGCTTGCTGTGCCCCAGCAGGGACTGTACCTCAAACTCCCCGGCGCCATTAAGGAGCGCCCGGGTGGCGAAGGTGTGGCGGAAGGTATGCGCGGAAACTCTTACGCCCTCGATGCCAGCCCGCTGCTTCAGCGCCTTCATCACCCCGACAATACCCCAGCGAGTAAGCGGCCTCTGCTCCTCGGTAACCCACAGGCAGGGGTGGCTGTCCTGGCGCATGAGGAGGTAGCGCAGCAGGGCCTTCTGCGCCGTCTTGCCGATTCTAACCACCCGCTCCTTGGCCCCCTTGCCCATGACCTTGATGGTCTCCCGGTCGAAGTCCACGTCTTCCAGCCGGATGCCGGCCATCTCCGATAGCCGCAGGCCGGTGTCCAGGAATACCAGTATGAGCGCCCTGTTCCTGGCCCCAATAAACTTCCGGTCGTCGCAGAGCAGGAGGAGCCGCTTAATGTGGTCCACCGTGAAGGGGGCGATGACCTTCTGCGGCACCCTGGGCGGGTGAATGGTGGCCATGGGGTTGCGCTTTAGGACCCGCTCCTCGACCATCCAGTTCAGGAACCTCTTGACGCTCCGATAGTAGTCGCTGACCGAGACCGGGGCGTTCCTCTCCTGGAGCTTGAGCAGGAACATGCGGATACCGGTTACGGTCAGCTTCTTGGGCTCGCTAATGCCCTGGCTTGAGCAAAAGTCGATAAAGGCGCCTATCTTGTATTGATAGTCGGCCAGGGTCCGGGGCGATAGGCCGTCTACCTTGCAGGCCAGGAGGAACCCCTGAAAGTGGCGTGTGAGGTCGTTGCGACCAGTCAAATGGTGTAGCCCAGATAGGCCGCGTATCTGGACTTTGTCTCCAGTCAAATGGTGTAAAACCATACCTTACGGCACGGGAAAGGCCTTTTTAGCTATAAAGTGGAGCTGGGGGGATTCGAACCCCCTACCTTTTGACTGCCAGTCAAACGTTCTCCCAATTGAACTACAGCCCCATTAACCACTATCTAATTTAGCCGAAAATCGTCAGGAGTGCAAGCCCGGAGCGAATACCGTAACTAAGCTTTGGCGCTTGAGTCCACGGCCAGGAAGGTTTCCCCTTTAGCTTTACCTCTTTGTTTAAAGTAGGTCAGACTACCCTTCTGCCAGACCCACAGGTGGTGGCGAACCCTCCGACCTATTCGACAGCTGCTACCGGTCAGGTCTTCTGCAAGGTGCGTCCGAGCGCACAATCATGGTTCACTGACGCCGAACCATGGTTCTCTGGCGTTGAAGCATGGCTTGGAGGGGTTTCATGGATCACTCAGCCCCTAGCCGAGGATACGCAGATTCAGGGAAACGTAGGCATGACGGTCTGGATGAGTGCAACAGGACCACACTGCGAGATAAAAAAGATGATACGTCACCTGGCTGAGCCAGAAAGACGTCAGGATAAAATGCTCTCTGCCGGTGTGGTGACCGGCCGATGTAAACGCGAAGGGGTCAGCTGAGGGCAAAGATTTCTGCTGCCATATCCATTCGCCTGTCTTTATATGC
>DAOUMQ010000034.1:0-6767 GCA_034410425.1 Dehalococcoidales bacterium
CAAGGAAAACGGGGCGCTGGTCTGGCTCACCGCCAGCGTTGCTACCTTATTAAAGCGCATCGGAAAAGACACCACCAGACCATTGCTTGCGGGCCGAACGCAAAGGGAAGACTTAGAGATAACGTTTAAAGAACGAAAGGCGCTCTACCAGAGAGCCGCCGACCTGGTGGTCGACACCGAAGATAAGACGCCAGAAGAAACGGCCGAAATGGTTATAAAATCGCTAAGAAAAATCTGCTGCCTCATCGGCGACCCGGTGGAGCACTCGCTATCCCCCTTAATCCACAATGCCGGCTACCGGGCATTGGGCATAGACTATGTCTATATCCCCTTCCGGGTCAGGGATATAAAAAAGGCGATAGAGGGCATAAGGGGGCTGGGGATTCGGGGGGCGAGCGTTACCCTGCCCCACAAGACCAGCGCTTTGAAATACCTCGATAAGATTGACCCCCGGGCCGAAGCCATCGGTGCCGTCAACACCATTGTCAACGATGAAGGCGTTTTAAGCGGCTATAACACCGACGGCGGAGGCGCCCTGAAAGCTTTAGCCGAGGTAACGGCGCCGGCGGGTAAAAAGGTGGTGCTCATCGGCAGTGGCGGCGCCGCCTCAGCCATCGCCGCCGCCCTTAAAGATAGCGGGGCTAAATTGATAATCCTGAACCGCACCGGTGATAAAGCCAGGGAGCTGGCTAAGAAGTTTAACGCCGAGGACGGCGGGGGCTTAGAGAAACTCCCCCTAATCGCCAAGGCCGATATTTTAATAAACGCCACCCCGGTGGGAATGTCGCCCCAAACAGGGCAGTCAATCGTCCCCGCAGAGCTTCTCCACGGCCGCCTCACCGTCTTTGACATCGTCTACAATCCCAGGGAGACCAGGCTGATTACTTTAGCCAAGGAAAAGGGGTGCGCCGTTGTCTACGGCTATAAGATGCTGCTCTACCAGGCAGCGCTCCAGTTCGAACTCTTTAGCGGACTCAAGGTGCCGATAGCCGTCATGGAGTCGGCCCTAACTCAAGCCTTGGAAGGAGGGGAAAATGCTACGAATTTTGACCGCCGGTGAATCTCACGGCCCGGCCTGCCTGGCCATTATTGAAGGCATGCCCGCCGGGGTTAGACTCCGGTTAGAGGACATCGACCGGGAGCTTAAACGCCGCCACTCTGATTTTGGCCGCGGCGGCCGTAAACTAATCGAGGAGGACAAGGCCGAAATCCTGGCCGGCGTCCGCTACGGCCGGACGCTGGGCAGTCCCATCGCACTGATAGTAAAAAACCGGGACTTCGCCAACTGGCAGGGGGAGATGAAAATCAACGAGGGTGGAAAGCCGGCGGCAAAGATAACCCGGCCCCGCCCGGGACACGCCGACCTGGCCGGCGCCCTGAAATACGGGCAGGACGATATCAGGAACATCTCGGAGAGGGCCAGCGCCAGGGAGACGATAGCCCGGGTCATGGGGGGAGCGGTGATTAAAAGACTGCTCTCCGAATTCGGCATCAGGCTGGCCAGCCACACCCTCCAGATAGGCCCGGTGAAGCTGAGCCGTACCGACTACGCCTTTGAAGAGGTAGCTAAGGTATTCGATAGCGACCCCGATATACGCTGTATCGACCGGGAAACATCGGAGAAGATGAAGGAGGCCATCAAAGCGGCCGAAAGCCAGAAGGACACCCTGGGCGGGGTGGTCGAGGTTATCGCCAGCGGCGTCCCCGCCGGACTGGGCAGCGTCATGCACTACGACCGCCGCCTCGACGGCCGGATAGCCCAGGCCTTGATGAGTATCCCCTCGGTGAAGGCGGTGGAGATAGGCAACGCCATTCAGGGAGCGGCGATGCGCGGCTCTGAGTTCCAGGATGCAATCGGCTATAAAGATAAGCGTTTTACGCGCCAAAGCAACAACATGGGCGGCATAGAAGGCGGCATGAGCAACGGCCAGGATATAGTATGCCGCGTCTACCATAAGCCGTTATCAAGCCTGGGCGCGCCCAAAGAAACAATAGACATCGCCACCGGCAAGACAGCGCCGGCCGCAATTGAAAGGTCGGACATCTGCGCCGTCCCCAGGGCCGGTGTCATCTCGGAGGCAATGCTGGCTCTGGTCCTGGGGGAGGCAATGAGCCAGAAATTCGGCGGCGACCATATTGAAGAGATGAAGCGAAATTTCAGCGCTTATATCAAGTCAGAGGAGAAGAGGCGATGATGCTACCCGATGAAAGAGGCTACTTTGGCGACTACGGGGGGCGCTTTGTCCCCGAGACCCTGATGCCGGTGCTGGACGAATTAGCCGCCGCCTACCAGAAAGCGAAAGACGACGACGGCTTCTGGAAGGAGTTTAACTCGTTGTCCCGAGATTATTCAGGGAGACCAACGCCCCTCTATGCAGCGGAGAGGCTGACCGAAAACTGCGGAGGCGCCCGCATCCTGCTCAAAAGGGAAGACCTGGCCCACACCGGCGCCCACAAGATTAACAACGCCCTGGGGCAGGGGCTGCTTGCCCGGAAGATGGGCAAGCGAAGGATTATTGCCGAGACCGGTGCCGGACAGCACGGGGTGGCGGCGGCGGCGGTCTGCGCCAAGCTGGGGCTGGAGTGCATCGTCTACATGGGCGAAGAAGACGTCCACCGCCAGTCGCTCAATGTCTTCCGCATGAAGCTGATGGGGGCTGAAGTCATACCGGTCTCCAGCGGCAGCCGCACCCTGAAGGATGCCATCAACGAGGCGATAAGGGACTGGGTGACCAACCCCGATACCTACTACCTGCTGGGCTCTGTCGTCGGCCCCTACCCCTACCCAATGATGGTAAGGGACTTCCAGTCGGTCATCGGCAGAGAGACTAAAGAGCAGGTCATAGCTAAAGAAAAGCGCCTCCCCGACTATATCGTCGCCTGCGTCGGCGGCGGCAGCAACGCCATCGGCATTTTTTATCCCTTTTTAGACGATAAAGAGGTCGAGCTTATCGGGGTGGAGGCGGCGGGGAGGGGAATCAAGAGCGGCCAGCACGCCGCCCCGCTGATGGCGGGAACGGTGGGCGTGCTCCACGGGACTAAATCTTATCTTCTCCAGGACGAGAGCGGGCAGATTAGAGAGACGCACAGCATCTCGGCCGGCCTGGACTACCCCGGCGTCGGCCCCGAGCACAGCTACCTCAAAGACAGCGGGCGGGCCAGCTATGTGGCCGTAACCGATGAGGAAGCCCTTGAAGGCTTTCAACTGCTCTGCAAGACCGAGGGCATCACCCCGGCCCTGGAGCCGGCTCACGCCATATTCCAGGCGGCTAAGATGGCCAGCTCGCTAAAGAAAGAAAATTTAATCGTGGTCAACCTCTCCGGGCGCGGCGATAAGGACATGGACATCGTCGCCCAGGCGCTGGGGGTGAAGCTATGAGCGAAATCGCCGCCGTGTTTAGCCGTCCCGGACACAAAGCCCTTATTCCCTACGTCACCGTAGGTTACCCCGATATCGAAGCCACCCTCAAGGTAGTCCCCCTGCTGGCCCAAAGCGGCGCCGACATCGTCGAGCTGGGAATACCCTTCTCCGACCCCCTGGCCGACGGCGTCACCATACAGAAGTCCAGCTTTCACGCCCTTCAGAACGGGGTTACCCCCCGCCTCTGCCTGGAGCTGGCAAAACAGTTAAGGGACAAGGTGGAGATACCGCTGGTATTCATGACCTATTTCAACCCGGTGCTCGGCTACGGGCTGGAGGAGTTTTGCGATACTAGCGCAAAGTCAGGCATCTCCGGTCTGATTATTCCCGACCTGCCTCCGGAGGAAGGCGCCGAGCTGGAGGCGGCTACTCAGAAACAGGGGCTCGACCTTATCTATCTTTTGGCGCCGACCAGCACCGAGGGGCGCATCAAGCTGGCCGCGGAAAGGTCGAGGGGGTTTATCTACCTGGTATCGGTAACCGGGGTTACCGGCGCCAGGGACAGACTGCCCACCGACCTGGAAGCCTTCGTTGCCAGGGTGAGAAAGATAGCCAGCCAGCCCCTCTGCGTCGGCTTCGGCATATCCACCCCGGAGCAGGCCGGCCAGATAGCCCGTATCGCCGACGGCGTGATTGTGGGCAGCCGCCTGATTCAGCTCATGGAGAGCGGCGGCTTCACCGCGCCGGTGGGAAACTTCATCAAGGGTTTAAGAGCCGCCCTCGACCAGCGTTAACGTCATCGGCTTGAAGCTGGTTTTTTTAAGCTATTATTGCTAGAATACGCTTTAAGGTTAAATTAAGCTTAAAGCGATAAGAAACCGATGACGGCTGTACAGATACTGGGATTTATCGGGGCTCTTCTGGCCATTGGCTTTCTGGCCGACTATCTCTTCCGCAAAGTGAGTTTCCCCGATATCCTGATACTGCTGGGGCTAGGCTACCTGATAGGGCCCGTTTTCAAAATCGTCGACCCGACTCAGATAGCCCCGTTTTCCCAGATAATCGCCAGCCTGGCCCTGGTCATCATCCTCTTCAACGGCGGGCTGGACCTCAAGCTGAGACAGGTCCTATCCAACGCCCCCAGGACGATAGCCCTGGTTGTGCTGGGCATCGCCGGCAGCGCGGCGGTGGTAACCCTCATCACCTACCACATGTTAGGCTGGGACCTGATGCACAGCCTATTGCTCGGGGCTATCCTGGGCGGCTCCAGCCCTTCCATAGTAATACCTTTAGTCAGCCGGGCCAAGGTCCCCGGCAAGGTGTCCTCGTTATTGAGTCTGGAGTCGGCCTTCAATGGCGCCCTGGTTATCGTCATCGCCCTGGTTATCCTGGAGGTTATTACCAGCGGGAACAGCGGCAACGAGGCGGCAATAGTGGGCCAGGCTATCGCCATAAAGTTTTCCATCGGGGCGGGGATAGGAGCCGCCGCCGGCATTATCTGGCTCTGGGTGCTGACCCTCTTAGAAGGGGAGACCTTTGACGATATATTAACCTTAGCCATCGTTTTTCTGGTCTATTTCGGAGTGGAAAGCATAGACGGCAGCGGGGTAATTTGCGCCCTCTTCTTCGGCATAATCCTGGGCAACGGTGTCGAGATTGCCAAATTCCTGCATATCAAGAGGACGGTCGAGATACACGACGTGATGAGGAAATTCCACTCCCAGATGTCTTTCCTGATAAAGACCTTCTTCTTTGTCTATCTGGGACTGATGATAACCTTTGACGACATTAACATCGTTTCCATAGGCCTGCTTCTATCTCTGGCCCTATTATTCGTGAGGTACTTCGTCGTGCTTCTCACCTCTATAGGCAACAGCACCCTACTAAAGAACAGCGCCTTTTTAACCACCATGCTTCCCCGGGGTCTATCGGCGGCGGTGGTGGCTGAGGTAGTCGTCGCCGCCGGCATCGCCAACGCCTCCAGCTACCCGAGCATAATAATGATTGTCATTATAGCCACCGTCATAATCTCAGCCTTGGGCATCCCTATCTTCGCCAGAAAACTGCCCGAGGAAGCACCAGAGGAGCAACCGGAGCCCGGGGGCGATGGACCTCCAAAGCCAGATGCCGAGGGGAAGCAAGCAAAGGGTAAAGAGCAATGAACACCTGGTGGAGCTGAGGGGACTCGAACCCCTGACCTCCTCCGTGCAAAGGAGGCGCTCTCCCAGCTGAGCTACAGCCCCGCCTGTCACGGTATTATAGCAATAAGCCGACCCCTCAAGCAAAGAGTGACAGAATAAAAAAGGCAAGTTGGCTTTATTGCTCTATTATGATAATATTTAGGCAAATCTTAAATCTTGTAAAACGGATAAGGAGATTTAAAAAGGGAGGAACAGGATGAAAAAACTGCTTTTAGTCTGTTCGGTGATACTTTTGTTGTCCCTGGTGCTGCCGCTAACCGGGGCTTCCGTCACCAGGAGCCTGGTCGTTGAGGTGAGCGAGGATGCCTACATAGTGGCTGACCTCAATGACACCGCCGACACCTACGGCCTCATGGACACGAATTACGGCGACCTGGAGTTCGTAAAAGCCTGGTACTACTGGAATGTGGTGACGGAAGAGCGCACCGAGGAGCAGGAGGTGGAGGTGGACGGGGAGATGGTGACGCAGGAGGTACCGGTGGAGGAAGAGGTAGAAAGGGAACATTACGTCAGCGTTGTCTACCTGAAGTTCGACCTAAGCCAGCTTGAGGGCATGGAAGTCGACTCGGTCATGTTACAGCTCTATGCCCGGGATGTGGTGCTGTTGGCCCCTCGCTATGTGCAGACTTTTCTGGTCTCATCGGAGTGGACCGAGGCCGAGCTCACCTTCAACACCGCCCCCGGCTGGGGGCAGACCGCCACCGCCACTACGGTTGTCTACCAAGCCGACCAGTGGTACGGCTGGGATGTTACCGGTGATGCCATAGCGGAAACGGAAGCGGGGCAGATTTCCTTCGCCGTCATGCTCCGCGATATGACCAAAGCCTCGGAAGAGGTGGTGGCTTTCCCATCCCATGAGTCTGGGGAGAACGTCTCGCGGTTGATAGTAACCTACACCGTGCCGGCGGGGGCCGTTGCCTGGTACTGGTGGCTGGTGGGAGCGGTGGTAATCGTCGCCCTCGTTGGCCTCGCCTTCTTCGGCGGGCTTAGATTAAAGCGCCAAAAGCCATCTGCCTGACACAAGCGCCATAGACATAAATAAAGCTACCCCGACCGCTTTGGCCGGGGTAGCTCTTTCGCTCTATCTCTCTATCTAGAGCTTCTAGTTGCCGGTCGCGACCCAGCTCACTATGGCACCACTTACTGATGGTGCCAGATAAGGCGGTCCGGCCGGATTGTAATCCCAAACATAGATGCCGCTAGTT
>DAOUMQ010000035.1:0-1542 GCA_034410425.1 Dehalococcoidales bacterium
TGGGCTTTTCTTATAACGGCTGCGAGCTCGTCTGCAATTGGCATAGGGCAAACCTCCCCTTATTTATTTTGGGCATGGAAGCCCCTTTAACTAAGACGCTGGGGCCGTCCAACCTTGACTCTTCAGATACTCCTGAAAGGCGCGTAGCAACGTACCAAGTCCAACCGCTTCCTCAGGAAAAACAGAATATAGTCTGTCCAACGTGTATCGGTTGTTCTCAGCATATTGCTCGTGGAGCTTAGTAACGAGGCTAAGAGTTTCCTTGTTTTGGGCATTGGCTTGCTCCATGTAGGCATCAGACATCTGCTTCATCCTCTCCAGATAGGCGTTATTTACCTTTTCAGCAAAATTAACTGCGTTCTGGAGACTCTGTTCAGCAATGAAGTCCACTCGCTTCGCATGGCTGATCATGTTGTCGAACTGGACTTTGTCATTGGAAGCCCATGGCCGCTCAACAGCCTCGCTCTTTGGTTCCTTATCTTCTAGTGGCATATGTTGCCTCCTTTCTTACAATTGCACCGTAGCTGCTTAAGATAGCAGGGACTATGTCCTACTTAGGGGGTGACTTATCCTTCGATTTGGGCGGTGATTTCGATGTATCTTTCTCAGGGCTGGTCATTCCCCATTTTGATTTCGCTTCTTTATCTATTACTACACTCTCCGTACTACGTTGTTGGGTCTAGTCTCAGGTTGATAAGCAGGTCGCCGTAGTCTGAACCCGTTCCTCCTGTGACCAGTACCAAGTCACCAACATACTGGAAACCAGCGGATGGGTCACTGATGGTGGCGGGCTGGAGAGTTCCATCGGCAGGGTTGGCATAGACGGCCCTGAGATTAGCTGCTGAGCCAGGCCAGGTGCCACCGGTTGGTGTCACAATACAGTGACCAGCGGTCAAAAGCCAGGAATAGTTGTTGATAGTAACCGGAATCAGGGGGAGCCCGATGAAGGGCTCAAAACTGGTCTGAGTGCTTCCTGCTTTCTTGACGGCACTGTAGGGGCTCCTATAAGCAGTGACCCCCATAGCCACGGTGATGTCTTCGACAGCCACAGGCTTATCAAGGTAAAGCCTGACCTTACTGCCATCGCCGGCATCGGACTTCACGATATAGTGCTGGTGGAAAATCGTGGTGCCGTAGATGATAACCATACCACCCTGGTAGAAATCCGCTGCCCGGAGTTCGGTATCAAGGATATCCAGGTATGTTTGACCTATTACAGCACCGAGGTTAGTATTCCCAGCGGGTAGCTCGAAGCCATCTTCACATTCATGCCCTGTCACACCAGGGGCATAGTTGGAGTTGATTACCAGCCTGGCCAATCCCTCGAGGGCCTGGGTGGCTTTAGCATACCGGAATATCCGGTTATCCTTGACTATCTTCATTCCTATAGGGTATATTTGGGTTACACTTTGCGCTAAAATATCCTGATTCATGCTTTTTTCCCTCCTTATGCGTTAGTTCTTACACTATGGTGGCGTTCTACCACTCCGTGACGCCTTCAGAGTTGCCTCTAAGGCTCAGGTGCCCTCTCATTATACGCCC
>DAOUMQ010000036.1:0-4027 GCA_034410425.1 Dehalococcoidales bacterium
CCCTGCGCCAGTAAATAATACTCTCCCCCCAGAGCCCGCTAAGGCAGGCTCTGGGTTCTTGCAATATTATGTCATATTAATCCCGGGCTACTTCTTAGCCCTTCTGGCCGGCTTGGGTGCTTCTATGGACTTGCCCATGAACATGCTGATAAGGTCTATGGGTATGGGGAAGATGAGGGTGCTATTCTTCTCCGAGGCTATCTCGGTCAGCGTCTGCAGGTAGCGGAGCTGCAAGGTGGTCGGCTCCCGGGCGATAATAGCCCCGGCTTGAGCCAGCCTCTCCGAGGCCTGGAACTCGCCGTCGGCGTGGATAATCTTGGCCCTTCTTTCCCTCTCCGCCTCAGCCTGAGCCGCCATAGAGCGCCTCATCGTCTCCGGGAGTTCAACCTCCTTAATCTCCACCGTGCTCACCTTCACCCCCCAGGGGTCGGTGTGTTCATCAATTATCTTGGTCAGCGCCTGATTAAGCTTTTCCCGCTGCGTTAAAAGCTCGTCCAGTTCGGACTGGCCCAGCACGTTCCGCACCGTGGTCTGGGATATCTGCGAGGTAGCCCTGATGTGGTCCAGTACCTTGACCACGGACGCCTCAGGGTCAACCACCCTGAAGTAGGCCACGGCATTTACCCTCACGGTAACGTTGTCCTTGGTGATTACCTCCTGTGATGGGACATCCATGGTCACCACCCTCAGGTCGACCCTTACCATTGAGTCGATGAAGGGGATGATGAAGAAAAGCCCCGGCCCCTTGGCTCCGACCAGCCGCCCCAGGCGGAAGACGACTCCCCGCTCGTACTCCTTGACGACCTTGATTGACATGGCAATAAGTATAAACGCGACTAAAGCAATGGCACCGATAGCAATTGGGTGCATTGGTTTACCTCCTCTTATTCTTTCTTTATTACGTATAGTTTCAAGCCGTCAACCTTGGTAATAATCACCTCCTCCCCGGGCTTAACCCGGCCCTTCTCCGATACCGCTTTCCAGCGTTCGCCCTCAACCAGGACTATTCCCTGCGGTTCCAGGGCTATCTCGACCTCGGCGGTCTTGCCCAAAAGCTCTTCCTTGCCGGCAGAAGCCTGGCGGCGGTGGGCCCTGACCACCCGCTGAACGACGAAGGCTAAAAAGGCAGCAACACAGATACAGATTATGACGATAGCGATTGGATTCATTTGTTTACCCCTTTGTCTTTTTTTGCTTACTTTTGCTTACATAGAGTTTCAGGCCCTCAACCCGGTCTATAACCACCGTCTCCCCCGCTTTCACCCGGCCCCTCTTCACCACCGCCGTCCAGCGTTCGCCCTTAAAGAGGACCATCCCTTCAGGCTCCAGGTCGGTCTTGGCCAGGGCGCTCTTGCCCACCAGTTCCTCCCTGCCGGTGGCCGCCTGGCGGCGGTGGATGCGGACTATTCGGCTGATGACAAAAGCAAAAACGGCAGCAATAAGAATGGTAACCACGGCAATCAGCCAGGGGTCTACCTGGAACAGGGAGCCGCCGGGGAATAAGATTAAGGAACCAAGAACGAGGGCAACTATGCCCCCGGCGGTGAATATGCCGAAGCTGGCGGTAAGTAGCTCGCCGATAAACAGGCCAAAGGAAAGCAGGATGAGCAATATGCCCCCCAGGTTGGCGTCGAGGACGCCCAGAGAGTAGAAGGCGAGGAGCAGGCTGATAGCCCCTATAATGCCGGGGAAGACCGCCCCCGGGCTGTAAATCTCGGCGATAATGCCGATACTGCCGATACTGAGCAAAATATAGGCGATATTGGGGTCGCTGATGCCATGCAGGAAGCCCTCGATGAAGCTCATCTCATTTCTGTTCAGCTGGTAGCCGCTGGTGTCAATGGTAACTACCAGCCCGTTGGCCAGGGTAACCTCCCAGCCGTCAATCAGGGAGATAAGCTCTTCCAGGCTGCCCGCCCTGAGGTCGATGAGGTTAGCCTCCAGGGCGTCAACATCGGTAAAGGACTTGCTCTCGGTTACCGCCAGGCGGGCTTCCTCTATATTACGACCGCGCTCCCGGGCGATGGTCTCCATCCACTCGGCGGAGAACTCGACTATCTTCTGCATCTCGTCCTCTGATAACTCCTCCCCACCACCGGCTACGGGGTGAGCCGCGCCGATGGTAGTGCCCGGTGCCATGGCGGCGATATGGGCCGATAGGGTGATAAAGGTCCCCGCCGAAGCCGCCCAGGCGCCCCGGGGGGAAACATAGACCACCACCGGCACATCGGCGTTCATAATCCTCTGGACTATCTCCCCTGTCGAGTCCAAAAGCCCTCCTGGCGTATCCAGCTCGATAATGCAGACGGCGGCATTCTCGTCTTCAGCCCTGGTAATGCCCCGGTCAATGTAATCGGCAACTATGGGCACGATGGTGCCCTCGACATGAAGGACGTAGACTGACGGAGTAGCGGCGCTGGCGGTAAGCGGCAGTAAAAACCCGGCGGCTAAAGCCAGGAGGAAAGCCAGGCGAAGGGCATTAACTACAACCTTGCTCATGCGTCCCTCAAACATAATAGAATGCGCCTAACCCGTCAAGAGGGGGTAACTAAAATTATATATGGCTTGATGCTCTCATTGCAAACGATGGTTTTTCTTCCCACCCTAACCCGCCCAAAAGAGGCGGTGCCTCTCTTCCACTCTTCTATTTTACCCCTTCACCCCCCACCATTTTAGAACGGTCTTACTTCCCACCCTTACCCGCCCTACGGGGGCTGGCGGTTAACCCTCGCTTTTGGTGAGGAGAGGGGGAAAGGAAGTATTAGAAGCGGAGCTTATGAGGGCGGGTGGGTATGGGAAGAAAACCCCCTATTGAATAGCCAGCATAGTAGTGTTAAAATTTACCAGCTATGAAAATCGAGAGGTGCAAAGGCACCCGCGACCTGTCCCCGGAAGAAATGGCTGCCTTTCGGCTCATTGAGGGCACCTTCAGGGACTGCTGCCTCAAATGGGGTTATGGGGAGGTCAAAACGCCGACCCTTGAGTACCTCCACCTATTCACGGCAACGGGGACGCTCACCCCGTCCATGTTAGGCAGGGTGTACTCTTTCCTTGACTGGGACGGCTGGAGCGGGGAAAGGGTGGTCCTGAGACCCGACGGCACCATTCCCGTTGCCCGGCTTTACATCGATAGCATGAAAGGCAAAGAGCTGGCCAAGCTCTTCTATATCGCCAATGTCTTTATCTTCGAGGCGACGGGCAAAAAGACCCGGGAAAGGTGGCAGTGCGGGGCGGAACTCATCGGGGCCGGCTCTCCCTCAGCCGACCTGGAACTGGTAATGCTGGCCCTGGAGGTCCTGAAACGGCTAAAGATTGAGGGTATAGAGCTGAAGCTGTCACACGCCGGCTTGATAAGGGCGCTGCTGGCCAGGCTGGAGCTGAGCCCCGAGGAGCAGACCCGGATATTTGACCGCATCCTGGATGGGGACACCAAGGTGCTGGCTAAGGTAAAGCCCGAACTGGGCAAAGCCCTGCCCCACCTGCTTGAGTGGAAAGGAAAGTCAGCCGATTTCGCCAAACAGCTGAAGACCCTGTTCGCCGCCGACCTGCCCCGGTTCCAGCCCTACATTGACGATTTTACTAAAATCGCCGAGCTCCTGGAGACCTTTGGCGGTGATTACCAGATTGACCTGGCCTCGGTGAGGAGCTTTGAATACTATACCGGCATCATCTTCCAGATTTTTAAAGGGGGCGACAAGATAGGCGGCGGCGGCAGATACGACGCCCTCATTCCCCTGATGGGGGGCGGGGATACCCCTGCCTCCGGCGTCGCCCTCTACCTTGACCGCCTGATGAAGCTGATAAAACCGGAAGCACTGGCTAAACCTGTGGGGCAAAGCGGCCTGGTCAAAGCCGAGCCGCCAGCGGCTAAGGAGGGCCTTGGCATTATCTCCCGCCTCCATGAAGCCGGCTACCGGGCGGAGCTGTATCTGGGCGCTCAAAAAGCGAATGATTTCGACTGGACGATAGACATCAAAAGCCAGGCGCCCCGCTTTATCCTGACCGACCAGGCTAAACAGCAGAAAAT
>DAOUMQ010000037.1:0-3627 GCA_034410425.1 Dehalococcoidales bacterium
ACCTAAAAATTTGAGCACAATTTTGACTATCAAAGGAAGCACGATCACGAGCAAAATAGGCCACAAAGGAAGGAAAGCTTCTCCTCGTGCCAATCGCACTCCCTTCAAAATTGCCAAAAAAATGCCAACACCAATAATCTGGCTGGTGAACCTCTCAATGACTGCCAGCAGGAAATACAAGTCCCAAAAAGTGGCAGGGATTATCTTAAGAAGCGGGGGAGCTAAAATAAGGCGGCCCTTAGCGCCGGAAGAGAGAGAACAACTGCCACCTCCGCCCCACCAGCTCGTGCCTGGCTTCAGCTTCCATCAGCTCCAGCGCCGCCTGACGGGTGTCAAGCCCTTCGTAGAGCACCTGGTAAATCCTCTCGGTAACCGGCATCTCCAGCTCAAACTGCTGAGACAGACTATGGGCGACAATGGTGGTGGTTACCCCCTCAGCCACGTTATCCATTGACTTGAGAATATCATCCAGCGGGCGCCCCTTGGTCAACTCCACGCCCACATAGTGATTGCGGCTCAAAGGGCTGGCGCAGGTAGCGATGAGGTCGCCCAGACCGGTCAGCCCGGAAAAGGTGAGCGGATTGGCCCCCAGGGCGACCCCCAGGGCCGTTATCTCGGTCAAGCCCCGGGTGAGCAGAGCCGCCTTGGTATTGTCCCCGTAGCCCAGCCCGTCGGCGATGCCCGCCGCCAGGGCGATGATATTCTTGAGCGCTCCCCCCAGCTCAACGCCGATGACATCGGTATTGGTATAAAGGCAGATGCTGGGGGTGCTGAGTAGCTTCTGGGCCTTTCTGGCTATCATTTCATTCCAGGCCGCCACCACCGCCACCGCCGGTAAGCCGCGGAGAATCTCCGCCGAAAGATTGGGCCCGGAAAGAACGCAAATATTGGGCCAGAAAGCAGGCTTAACCTCATCGGCGATTACCTGGGACATCCGCTTGTTGCTATCGACCTCCAGCCCCTTGGCGGCGCTCACTATCAGTATCGAACTGTTAAGGCAGTCAGCCGCCGCCCTGATATTCTGCCGCATCTTCTGGGAAGGAACGGCCAGGATTAATACCCTGGCCTCGGCCAGGGCATCAGGTAATGAGCTGGTGATTGTTAGCTGGGGAGGAAAGACGACGCCGGCAAGGGCATCGAGATTATATCGGCCGTCCTTTAGCTGGGAGGCTTCTTTCTCGGTGCGCGCCCAGAGGCTGACCTCTATCCCGTTGCGCGCCAGTACCACCCCCAGGGTCACCCCCCAGGTAGTGGTGCCCATAATGGCCACCCTGGACATAGCCTACCCCGTTCCCCTTTTCCGGCCGGGGGAGGAGGGCGGGTTCATCCCCTCCGCCTTCTCGCCGAGCTTGCGCTCTTTGCCCGTTACCAGGCGGCGGATGTTATCCCGGTGCATGACAAAGATTATTATCGCCCCTATCAGGGCATAAAAAATGTACTCTACAGGGAAGCCGTTTAAAATGGTGAGCGGGACCAGTATGGCATAGCTGCCTACCGCCCCGGCCAGAGAGCCC
This sequence comes from Dehalococcoidales bacterium, assembly GCA_034410425.1. Classification (GTDB taxonomy): domain Bacteria; phylum Chloroflexota; class Dehalococcoidia; order Dehalococcoidales; family BS750m-G39; genus DUEC01. The sequence continues at coordinate 1,515 of DAOUMQ010000037.1, forward strand.
AGAGAAGCAAACTTGGTCAAGCCGGCACCTATAATCAGGACCTCGCCGCCGAATAGGGCCGCCGGCGGGCACAGGGCGACCAGCCCGCCGAAGAAGGTAGCCACGCCCCGGCCGCCACGAAAGCCGAGGAACACCGACCAGTTATGGCCAACTATAGCGGCTAAGGCGGCCGTAACCTGGGCTACCAGCGCGCCCAGAGCAACGTTACCCACCACCAGGTAGCTCTGGCCCACTATCAAGCCGGCGAATACCACCGCCAGCACTCCCTTTACCACATCTATGGCCGCCACCAGGATGGCCCACTTGCGGCCGGCGGTGCGCAGTACATTGGTTGCCCCGGTACGGCCGCTACCATAATTCCTGACATCAACCTTGGCCTGCCGCCGGCTCAAAAGGTAACCGACGGGTATAGAGCCCAGAAGGTATCCCAGTACCACCACGCTGACGAACTTGACTATAGCCAGTGCCTCAACTGTCACGCTCTTCACCTCTGGTCTTAAAGACTAAACGAAATGGGGTGCCGGCGAAGCCGAACGACTGGCGCAGTTTGTTCTCCAGGTAGTGCCGGTAGGAGAAGTGTACCAGCTTGGCATCGTTGACGAAAAAGACGAAGGTCGGCGGGTTGACCTCGGCCTGGGTGGCATACAAAATCTTCAGCCGCTTGCCGCCCTTGCGGGGCAGGGCATGAGCCGCCACCGCCTGCTGAATCACATCGTTAACCTCGGTGGTGGGCAGCCTTTTCAGCCTCTCCTGATAAACCTGAAAGGCTTCGGGCATCACCCTGTCCACGCCCTCGCCGAACTTAGCCGAGGTATAGACCACCGGCGCATAGGGCATAAACTTAAGCTTGCTCCTGATATAGCGGTTGCTTTCAGCCATATCTTTATTTGTCGCCAGGTCCCACTTATTGACTACCAGTATCACCCCTTTAGCCGCCTGCTGGATATAACCAGCGATGTGCTCGTCCTGAGAGGTAAGCAGCTCGGTGGCGTCCAGGACCAGCAGGGCCACATCAGCCTCGTCAATAGCCCGCAGGGCGCGGATTACGCTGTACTTTTCTACGCCCTTCCCCCACCGGCCCCGCCGCCTGATACCAGCGGTATCAATGAGTATCACATTTTGCCCCCCAAAGTCAAGTAGGCTGTTTACCGCATCGTGGGTTGTGCCCGGGACTTTATCGACAATCGCCCGCTCCTCGCCGATAAGGGCGTTCAAGAGGGTCGATTTGCCCACGTTAGGCCTGCCGACGATAGCCAGCTTCATTAACTCCACTTTCGTTTTGACCGCTTTGGGTGCCGGCAGCAGGGAAACGACCCTATCCAGCAGTTCGGCGGTGCCCCGCCGGTGATAGGCGGAAATAGCCAACGGTGAGCCCAGCCCCAGCTGGTGAAACTCCACCGCCTCGGCTTCAAGCCGGGCATTATCCGCCTTATTAGCCGCCAACACCACCGGCTTAGACGACTGGCGCAACATCTGGGCAATCTCGGTATCAGAGGACACCACCCCGTCGGCGGTGTCCACCAGGAAGATGATAACATCGGCCTCGGCTATGGCCGTCTCCACCTGCCCCTTGATGCCCCGGGCAATAGCCGAGCTGGGGCTTACTTCCAGGCCGCCGGTATCAACCAGGGTAAAGTCGGCTTCCCGCCAGGAAACGTCGACGAATATGCGGTCGCGGGTGGTGCCGGGCATATTGCCGACAATAGCTATCCTTTTGCCCGCCAGGCGGTTTAGAAGGGTAGACTTGCCCACATTCTGTCGGCCGACAATGGCTACAATCGGTTTAGACATGTTTTATTAACCCCACCCCCGTTTTTAACATTTGTTTTGTTTCCCACCCAGCCCGCCCAAAAGGGTTTTAACCCTCTTACCGCACCCCCGAAATATCCCTCCTTTTTAACTTGTGGGGCAAAGCCTCTATAGGGTGGGTTAGGGTGGGAAGTAAGACTTTAAAACCCCCGGGACTAAAATGCCCCACAAAAGCTTTGTTTAGCGGATGTCTTATAAAGAGGGACTAATATCCTCTGCTTTGTGCCCCTTGAGCCAAAAGCCGGTTTTAAGCGATATGGCCCTTTTCGTGGGGCATCCTGGGAGGCCTGGGCGGCCGCGGCTC
>DAOUMQ010000038.1:0-14802 GCA_034410425.1 Dehalococcoidales bacterium
ATCACGCACCTTTGCAAGGAATAGGTTCCATCTCTTCTGGGCTCAATCCACTATAAGAAGAAATCACGATACTCTGCTCCTTGCCGGTGCCCTTGTCATTGGCCTTAACACTGAGGATGCCATTGGCGTCAATGTCAAAGGTAACCACAATCTGGGGAACCCCTCTCGGTGCCGGCAGGATGCCGTCGAGCATAAAGCGCCCCAGTGTCCGGTTATCGGCGGCCATGGGCCTCTCCCCCTGCAGGACGTGAATCTCGACGCTGGGCTGGTTGTCAGCCGCCGTGGAGAAAATCTGGCTCTTGAGAGTTGGTATGGTGGTGTTGCGACGGATAAAAGGAGTAGCCACGCCGCCCTGAGTCTCAATACTCAGTGTCAATGGCGTGATATCCAGTAGGAGAATATCTTTGAGCTCTCCCTTGAGCACCCCGGCCTGGATAGCAGCGCCCATGGCAACTGCCTCATCAGGGTTGACCCCCGCTCTAGGTTCTTTACCAAAGAATTCCTTTACCCTCTTCTGCACCAGAGGCATCCTGGTCTGCCCGCCGACTAGGACTATTTCGTCTATCTGAGCGGCTGTCTTATATGCGTCAGCCAGCGCTTGTTTGCAGGGCTCGAAGCTCCTCTCCACCAAATCCTCGACCAGCTTTTCTAGCCTGGCTCTGGTAAGGTTGATGTTGAGGTGCTTAGGTCCGCTGGGGTCGGCGGTAACAAAGGGCAGATTTACCCCGGTCTGCTTTACGATAGATAGCTCACACTTAGCCCTTTCTGCCGCCTCTCTAAGCCGTTGCAATGCCATCTTGTCCTGCCGCAGGTCAATGTCATGGTCTTTTTTAAACTCATCGCAGAGCCAGTCTACAATCCTCTGGTCAAAATCATCTCCTCCCAGGTGGGTATCGCCATTGGTAGACCTAACTTGCCATGTACCTTGTCCTATATCCACAATAGATATATCAAAGGTGCCACCGCCGAGGTGATAGACAGCTACGGTTTCCTCGACTCTCTTGCCCAATCCGTAGGCTAAACAGGCAGCAGTCGGCTCACTTATTATCCGTAGCACCTCAAGTCCGGCCATGCGACAGGCAATCCTTGTTGCCCGACGCTGGCTATCGTTGAAGTAGGCAGGCACGGTGATTACCGCCACGGTAACCTTCTCCCCCAGGTAAGCTTCGGCATCTGCTTTAAGCTTCTGCAATATCATCGCCGAGATTTGTGATGGGCTGTAACGCTTTTTTCCAACGGCGACACGAGTTTCTCCATAGGAACCTTCAACCACCTTATATGCCTTGCGCTGGGCATCCTCCTCCACCGATAGCCCCTGCCCCATCGACTCGCCCCATTTTCTGCCCATAAAGCGTTTAACGCTATAGACGGTATTCTCCGGGTTGATAGTGGCTTGCCGCTTGGCTGCAATGCCTATAAGCCTTCTTCCCGTCTCAGGCTCAAAGGCTACTATTGAGGGAGTAATCCTGTCACCTTCAGCGTTGGGAATGATGATCAGCCTGCCACCACGCATCACCGCCATGACGGAATCCGTCGTACCCAGATCGATTCCTAGAGCTTGCATTTTACAAGTCCCGCGGCAGGTACTTTACTATCCCGACTGATATAGTTTTGCTCAGGGAGATAGTCGTATAGCTTACGAGAGCGGGAGACGGGATTCGAACCCGCGACAACCTGCTTGGAAGGCAGGGACTCTGCCAACTGAGTTACTCCCGCCGGATTATAGTTATTTTAGACGGAAAACCTGGCTTTGTAAAGAAGTACTTTTAACTATTACAGGATTAGCATGGCATCGCCGAAGCTGTAGAAACGGTACTTTCTGGCTATAGCTTCCTCGTAGGCGCCGATAATAAAGTCCTTGCCGGCAAAGGCGGCGGCCAGCATCAGCAACGTTGACCGGGGCAGGTGGAAATTGGTTATCAGGGCGCTGGTCACGCGGAAGTGGTATCCGGGCAGAATAAACAGGCTTACCCAGTCCTCAAGTGGCTCTATAATAGATGTCTGCTTCTGCGCCGCCGCCTCTAGGATTCTGACCGTGGTCGTACCCACACAGATGATTCTTCGTCCTTCCTGCTTGGCTTGGGACAGCTCGGCGGCTACCTCCGGACTTAAAGTTCCGTATTCCTTATGAATGGGATGTTTAAGCGGGTCAGCCTCTCTGACCGGCCTGAAGGTATCCAGCCCAATGTGGAGGGTAACGAAAAGGCACTGGACACCCATCTTTTCTATCCGGCTAAGCAGCTTGGAGGTAAAGTGCAGCCCGGCGGTAGGCGCGGCCACACTGCCCGAGACCCGGGCATAGACCGACTGATAGCGCTCGGGCTCGGACAAAGGCTCGTGTATGTATGGCGGCAGCGGGATTTCGCCTAACTGGGGCAGTAATCTCTCGTCGGCAAAGCTCACCACTTTTATCCCATTCTGCCCCTGCCCGGTTATTTCTGCTCTGACACTAACGCTACCAGCCATAGAAGCATCGGTTATCTCGAGCCTGGTGCCGACGCCGACCCGCTTATACGGCTTTACCAGCGCCTCCCAGACAGCGTTGTCAAGCTGGCGCAACAGCAGGAGCTCCACCCTGCCTCCGCTATCGACTTTCTTCCCTTTAAGCCTGGCCGGGATAACGCGGCTATCGTTGAAGACCAGAACGTCTCCGGCGCGCAGGTAATCGACTAATTCAGAGAAGCGGCGGTGCTCTATCGAGCTTTGGTTACGGTCCAGTACCATAAGCCTTGAGCGGTCTCTGGGCTCGACCGGCGTCTGGGCGATGAGTTCAGGGGGAAGGTTATAGCTAAAATCACTGGTCTTCATGGCTTTAGGCTCTCGGGGAAAAGTATAGCAGTGCTGCCATCGGTAAGGCAACACAGTATTTTTTTCCACCCACCCACCCAAAAGAGGTTTTACCTCTCTTCAACTCTCTTAAAAAGGGGGTAAGGGTAATACGCCCGTAGGGCGGGTTAGGGTGGGAAGTAAATCGCTTCTCTCTTCCCCTTTTTGAAAATAGTTCTTTTACCCACCCCATCCCACCCTATAAGGGTTAGCAGCCTTTATAAATACCTCAAAAGGTCAGGGGGTTGAGGGAGCCAGCCTCCGAGGAAGGGTGGCTAATAAGGCAACTCAGGTGATTATACGCTTGAAGCCGTAGCACCCCTGTGCTAAAATGCTAACGGCTCTAGTTAGAGGTAAAAATGACTCAAGAAGCGGAATGGGAGCCCAAGCTACTCGGTTTTCTCTGCCGGTGGTGTAGCTACGCCGGCGCTGATTTAGCCGGCACCAGCCGCAAGAAGTACCCGCCCAACATCAGGATAATAAAGGTCCCCTGCTCGGGCCGGGTTGACCCGCTTTTTATCCTCAAGGCCCTGCGCCTGGGCTTCGACGGGATACTGATCTCAGGATGCCACCCCGGAGAGTGCCACTACCAGACGGGAAACTACCGCGCCCGCCGCCGGGTAGCCATAACCAAGAGATTCCTTGAGTACCTGGGCATCGAACCTGAGCGGATTCAGGCCAGCTGGGTCTCGGCTTCAGAGGGAATAAAGTTCGCCGAGGTGGTGACCGAGGTTACCCAGGGGTTGAAAGAAGTCGGCCCCAACCGAGCCTTTTTAGAGAGAAAGTTGAATGGAGCAAAAACTAAGGCAGGAAGCAAGAGCCCTGCTAGAGCAAAACAAGGTTGATTGGATTATCGGCTTTGAGACGGGGAGCCTGAAGTTCGCCACCACCCCCCTCATCACCAGAGATAAAGCCGATACCGAGCGCCTGGTAATCAACCCCTTTATCTTCAACAACCTGGCCGATTTCCTCACCGAGACCAAGGGGCGGGTGGGCATCGTGGCTAAGGGCTGCGACAGCCGCTCCATCGTCAGCCTGATACAGGACAACAAGGTGGTCAGGGAAGACGTGGTGATTCTGGGTGTCCCCTGCCCGGGGCTTATCGACCTGGCCAAGGTAGAAGAGCTGACCGGCAAGGATAGGGACGAGCTGGAGGAAATCAGCCGGCAGGGAGAAAAGGTAATAGTAAAGGTCGGCGGGCAGAAAAAGGAGCTCGCCGCTAACCAGCTCCTCTTCGACCACTGCCTTGCCTGCGAACTGCCTACCCCTCAGGAATACGATATCCTCCTCGGTGAGCCCAGACCACCGGCGTCAAGTATGGAAGCCAGCGGCAAAAACATAGCCGCTTTGAAAAAGCTGACCTCGTCCGAGAGGTGGCAGTCCTGGCAGGACGAACTCAGCCGCTGTATCCGCTGTTACGCCTGCCGCAATGTCTGCCCCGCCTGCTTCTGCCAGCGGTGCTTCGTCGAGGAGACCGAGCCCCAATGGGTAGCCCCGATGCCGCGGTGGCAGGACAACCTAATCTTCCAGATAACAAGGAACATCCACGTTGCCGGCAGGTGCACCGACTGTGGTGAATGCGAGCGGGTCTGCCCGGTTAACATCCCTTTGAGAAGCCTGACCCGGGAGATGTACGACGTAGTCGGCGAGCTTTTTAAGTTCAAGTCGGGCATGGACAAGGAAGCCCAGCCCTTAATGACCCACTACGAACAGGAAGAGGCTGAAGATTTCTTCAGGTAAAAATGGCTAAGAAGATAAACAAAAAGGATATTGCCCAACTGCTCAAAGCCTGGAGCCAGCAGTTTACCGTATTAGCCCCGTCAAAAAAACGCGGCGTGGCCGAGATGGCGGAGTGGGACGGCAAAGACGTCAGCTTCCTGGAGTGGTACCGCAATACCATTGTCCCGCCCAAGGCGAGCTTCCTGCCCCCTATGGAGGAGATGTTCCGCTTCCAGAAAAACAAGGAGAACTATAAAATTGAACCGCCCTCCAAGAACGGCCAAAAACAGCTCATCTTTGGCATCCGCCCCTGTGACGCCAGAGCCATGGCCATACTTGACATGACCTTCGAAGACGCCTACCAGGACCCCTACTATCTCTCCAAGCGGAAGAACACGCTGCTGGTCGGGCTTGGCTGCGCCAACCCCTGCCAAAGCTGTTTCTGCACCTCAATGGGCATCAGCCCCTCCGAATCAGCCGATGTCGACCTCATGCTCACCGATATCGGCGACCACTTCTTTATTGAGGAGGTTAGCGCCAGGGGCAAGGAGCTAACCAAGACCAGCGGCTTGAAAGAGGCCACCAAAGACGATGAGGCCGAGGCCAAAAAAGCCAAGGAGACCGCCTATAACAAGGTCACCCGAAAGCTGGACACCGAGGGCATTAAAGACAAACTGCTGGCCAGCTTTGACGATGAGGAATTCTGGCAAAAGGCCGCCGCCAAGTGCGTAAGCTGTGGCATCTGCACCCTGCTCTGCCCTACCTGCTACTGCTTTGACATCAATGACGAGCTGGTCAAAGACGAGGGGGCGAGATTCCGCAGTTGGGATAGCTGCGGCTTCTCCCTCTACACCAGGATGCCCATGGAGAACCCCAGGAAAGATAAGTGGCGGCGGGTAAGACAAAAGGTGTGCCACAAATACCAGTTCTACCCGATGACCTTTGATATCATCGCCTGCACCGGTTGCGGGAGGTGCATCCGCCTCTGCCCGGTGAACTGGGACATTACCAAAGTGCTGGAGAGCGTGCCGGCTAAGGCAAAGGCAGAAAAATGACGGTTAGCGATATTAGTAATAGGCAGAAATTCTTGGCCGAGGGCAATGTTTACCTGCCCCACATAGCCGTAATCGAGAAGATAATCGAGGAGACGCCAGGCGTCAGGACCTTTCACTTTAACCTCAAGGACCCGAAGCTACAAAAAGACTTCAGTTTCCAGTCAGGGCAGTTCGCCCAGTATTCTATCCTCGGTATCGGCGAAGCCCCCTTCTGTATCTCCTCCAGCCCCACCCGCCGCGACCACCTGGAGTTCGCCGTACAAAAAGTGGGTAAGGTCACCAACGCCCTGCACCGGCTCGGCGTCGGCGCTGAGATAGGTTTCAGAGGCCCTTACGGCAACAGCTTCCCCCTTGATTCATTAAAGGGCAAGAACCTGGTCTTTGTCGGCGGCGGCATCGGCCTGGCCCCATTGCGGTCTTTAATCTGGAACGTCATCGACAACCGCAATAAATATAAGAAGATAGACATCGTCTACGGCGCCCGCAGCCCCGCTGACCTGTGCTTTAAGTACGACCTGGATGCCTGGGACAAGGACAGGACGGTGAACATGGTAACCACGGTGGACAGGGGCGATGATAGCTGGAAGGGAAAAGTGGGGCTGGTGCCCAAGGTATTAGAAGAAGTAGCCCCATCGGCTAAAGAGGCGGCGGCTATCGTCTGCGGGCCGCCGATTATGATACGCTTTACCTTCCCCGCGCTGGAGAAGCTGGGCTTTAAGCCGGAGCAGATGCTTACCACCTTAGAAAAGCGGATGAAGTGAGGCATCGGCAAGTGCGGGCGGTGCAACATCGGCAATATCTACGTCTGCCGCGATGGGCCGGTCTTCAGCTACGCCCAGATTAAGGATTTCGTTTCCAGCGAGTATTAGTCCCGCGCTCCCTAGCCTGCCTTGACACCAAGCTGTTCCATAAAACCCAGGTTGTCCTGCTCATCCCACTCTTCCACAATCTTGCCGCCGGCGATATGGATAATGCTTATCCCCGTAATCGTCACCTTCTTACCGGTAGGGGCCATCCCCATATACTCACCGGTATGTTTGCCGCTCCATGTCCAGCGGACGGCAACCTTGTCGCCTTCGGCAACCATGTCTTCAGCGACGCACTTTACCTCAGAAAAGGACGATAGGGACGCAACGTACTGCTTGAAGCTAGCCAGGTCGGAAGCCATCCCCGGAGGGGCACTGCGCCAGGCGAAGTTGCTAGCCATAAGCCCATCTATTGCCGCCAGGTTCCCCTTGTTCCATATTTCGTCATTCCAGCGGCGGGCAATAGCCTTATTTTCTTCTATTGACATCGGAATCCTCCTTTGGATACAGATTTTTGCCCCAGCTCACTGCCCAACCTATAGCACTCCCATAGCTTTCTGTCAATATCCTGGGAAACAAAAAAGGCGCTAGTGGCAAAACTAGCGCCTCCAGGTTACTATAAAACCTTAAGCCAGCGCTCCCTCCATCTCAGCCACAATCTGCTCGTTGGTGAAGTGGTCGAGGCTCACGGCGTGGCTAAAGCAGGCAGCGATGCAGGCGCCGCAGGCCTTGCACAAAGCTTTATTGACCCGGCACACCCCCTTCTCCTCGTCAAAGTCAATGGCGCTATAAGGGCAGACCAGCCGACAGACCTGACAGCCGGAGCATATTCTCTCGTCGACCACGGCTGTGGCGGCTTCAACCTCCACCCTCCCCCTACTAATCATGGCCAGAGCCTCAGCCGCCGCCGCTGACGCCTGGGCCACGGTATCGGGTATGTCCTTGGGGCCCTGGCAGCAGCCGGCCAAAAAGATACCGTCGGTCATGGTTGATACCGGCTCCAGCTTGGGGTGCTTCTCCAGTAAGAAGCCGTCGGCGCTGCGGCTTATGTTAAACAGGTGGGCGACAGCCTCAGCGTCCAGCTGGGGCTCCAGGGCGCAACTGAGGATTACCATGTCCACCGGCAGTCGGCTCTGCCTGCCCACCAGGGTATCCTCGAACTGGACGATGAGCTTCCCCTCTTCTTCGGGAGTCTCGGCGATATCGGTTATCTCGGCAGGGCGACCGCGGATAAAGACCGTCCCCTCATTCAAAACGCGGTTATAGAACTCCTCGTAGCCCTTGCCAAAGCTCCTTATGTCAATATAGAACTCGTAGACATCGGCGCTGGTGTGCTCCTTTATCAGGTGGGCGAACTTCATGGAGTGCATACAGCAGACCCGGGAGCAATACTCGTGGTATTTCTCGTCACGGCTGCCCACGCAGTGGATAATGGCGATGCTCTTCGGCTCCGAACCATCCTTGAGGATGATATTGCCCTCGGTAGGGCCGGCCGAATTGACCATCCGCTCGAACTCAAGGCTGGTGATGACGTTGTCCAGCCGCTTGTAGCCGTAGGCGTAGATGGGGGTGGGGTCAAAGAGCTTAAAACCGGTAGCTATGATTATAGAGCCAACCTCCACCTCAATTACCCTGTCCTTCTGCTCAAAGTCTATAGCCTTGGCTTCGCAGAACTTCTCGCAGGCGCGGCACTTGCCGCTCAGGAAATAGGCGCAGTGCTCTTTATCAATGACGGGGACATTGGGTACCGCCTGGGCGAAGGGGGTATAGATTGCCTTTCTCTTGCTTAAGCCCGCCTCGAATTCGCTGTCCACCTTCCAGGGGCATTTCTCCTGGCACAGGCCGCAGCCGGTGCACAGCTCTTTATTAACGTAGCGCGCCTTTTCCCTGATTTTGACCTTGAAATTACCGATAAAGCCGGAGACCTCCTCCACTTCGCTATAGGTCAACAGCTCGATAAAGGGATGGGAGCCAACCTGCGTCATCTTTGGTGTCAGAATGCAGGCCGAGCAGTCCAGGGTGGGAAAGGTCTTATCCAATTGCGCCATATGCCCCCCGATGCTGGGCTCTTTGTCCACCAGATAGACCTTGTGCTCGGAATCGGCAATCTTCAATGCCGCCTGGATGCCGGCGATGCCCCCACCCACCACCAGGGTGTTGGGATTGACCGGAACCTCTTTAGTCTCCAGTGGCTGGTGATAGTAGACCCGCTTCACTGCGGCGCTGACCAGCGCCCTGGCTTTCTCGGTGGCCTTTGCCTTATCCTCGGTCACCCAGGAGACCTGCTCGCGGATATTGGCCATCTCAAAGAGATAGGGGTTTACCCCCGCCTCCTGCGAGACACGGCGGAAGGTCGGCTCATGCATGGTCGGTGAGCAGGAAGCCACCACCACCCGGTTAAGCCCCAGCTCCCTGATGTCCTTCTTGATAAGCTCCTGTCCGGGGTCGGAGCACATGAACTTGTAGTCGCGGGCGACTATCACCCCTTCCAGTTCTTGAGCAAAGCGGGCGACTTCGGCGGTATCAACCGTGCCGGCGATGTTGCTCCCGCAGTGACAGATATAAACGCCAATCCTGGGTTCCATCTTAAAAACCTCCGTCCTAGCCAATAAATACTACCATAAACCCCATCGCCCCAACAAGCTGGATTTCTTTACATCATCCCCTCTCCCGTTAAGACAAAACTATTATTTCCCACCCAACCCCACCCTACAGGGGCTGGTGCCCCTCTTAGACACCCCCATAAAGTAAGGGGTTTTGGGAAAGACCTCAGAGGGCGGGCTGGGTGGGAAAAGAAGCCTGGTGGAGGGGAGGGGGAAGGAAAGTTTAAGAAAGGTAAAACCTTTTTGGGCGGGTGGATATGGGAAGAAAAACGAACTAAATTTGTCGCCAAGACTCCTATCATGCTAAACTTCAAGACTAGATGAAAATACTGGTAAACAACGACGACGGGATATTCGCCGACGGCTTAATAGCTCTGGTAAGAGAGCTGAAAAGCATCGCCGAGGTGGTTGTGGTCGCCCCGGACAGGGAGCTGAGCGCCATGGGCACTACCGTCAGCCTGCACCAACCGGTAATGGCCAGGAAAGCAACGGCGCTGGCCGACGGGGTGGAAAGTTATGCCGTTGAGGGCACGCCGGCCGACTGCGTTATTCTGGCCCTGGGCAAGCTAAGCAAGGGCAAGATAGACCTGCTGGTCTCTGGTATAAACCGCGGAGCCAACCTGGGCGACGATGTGATAATTTCGGGGACGGTTGGGGCGGCACTGCAGGGCTATGTGCACGGACTGCCATCACTGGCTGTCTCGGCAGCCATTGGGGACAAGCTCTACTTTGATGATGCCGCTAAGTTCGCCGCCTTGCTGGTCAAAAAGTTCAAATCGGGCGTAATGCCGACTGATATATGCCTCAACGTAAGCCTGCCCAACCTGCCGGCAGCAAAAATCAAGGGGGTAAAGCTTACCTATCCCGCCCGCTTCAGCCACACCGATAGCATCGAAGAAAGGTATGATAACGGGCGCCAGTACTACTGGTTTGTCCGCAAGAGGATAAACAAGGCGCTAGACGAGAAGACCGATACCTGGGCGCTGGAGCAGGGCAATATCTCCATCTCGCCCCTGCTCACCGGCCAGCCCGATAGGGCTTTGCCTCCCCTGCCCGATAGCCTCTGCTCCGACCTCTTCAGCGAGTTCCGGCAGACGATTTAAGTCCTGCCGAACTGTTTTTTGAGTTGCTCCGAGCTGAGGTGAATCATGGTCGGCCTCCCGTGGGGGCAGGTATGGGGGGTCTCCGACTGCTCCAGCTGGCGCACCAGTTCCTGCATCTCAGCATCGCTTAAGCTCTGCCCTGCCCTCACCGCGCTGTGGCAGGCCATAGATATGGTAACCTCCTCCGCCCAGTTGCCCTTGTCCCCCTCGGATAATGAGTCCAGCAGCTCGCGCAACATGCCCGCCCAGTCTTCCTTATGAAGCAGGGCCGGCACGGCTCTGACCAGAAAGGTCTTATCGCCGAAGGGCTCAATGGTAAAGCCGAACTCGGCCAGGTCTTGATAGCGCGACCTCAAGGCCGCTTCCTGGCGGGGGCTGACCTCTAATGTCATCGGCTCCAGCATCCCCTGGACTTCTATTTGCTGCTGCGACCTCTGGCGGACAATCTTTTCAAACTGGATGCGCTCGTGGGCGGCGTGCTGGTCGATAAGATAGAGCCCGTCGGGGCCCTCGGCGATGATATAGCTTTTGTCCAGCTGTCCTAATACCCGCAAAACTGGCAGGGCCGTTGCCGGGGTGGGCGAGGCAAAGGCCGGCCCGGGAGCCACCCCCGTATAGGGGAAAGTCGCTGTCTCCCGTACTGCCGAAGGAAATATAGGCCTGGTAGCTGCGGCTTCAACCCTGGGCACCGCTATCCGCTCGGTTAGAGCCTGGCGCACTGTTCTCTGGACAGCGCTGAAGATGGCGCGCTCGTTGGCGAACTTCACCTCGCTCTTGGTGGGGTGAATATTAACATCCACCTCATTAAGGGGCAGGGAGATATTGACGACAACAATGGGGTGCCGCCCCACCATCAAAAGCCCGTGATAAGCCTCCTCCACCGCCCGCGCCAGCAGGCGGCTGTTCACCCAGCGGCGGTTGACGAAGAAGCTGAGGTAACCCCTGCCTGAACGGTTTACCTTAGGCGAGCCGACCATACCCGTTACCTGGGGCGATGAAGCTGGCGTTTCTTCTTTAAGCCCAATCATGCTACCGGCTACCTCGGCGCCGTAGACCTCAACGATGCAATCTATGAGCCGCCCGCCGCCCGATGTCCTCAAAGCTACCCTGCCATCTATAGACAGGGAGAACCTGACCTCTGGGAAAGCCAGGGCATACTGGCTGACCACATTGGCGATATGAGCGTTTTCGGTAGCCACCGACTTGAGGAACTTCAACCTGGCCGGTATCTTGCGGAAGAGGTTAGCCACCGTGACCGTAGTCCCCTGAGACCTGCCTTGAGCAGAGCGTTTGGTGATGACGCCGTCCTTTAAGGCAAGGTAGGTGCCAGCCTTTTCACCAGCGGCGCAGGTAATCATATCCACCTGGGCCACGGCGGCGATGCTGGGTAGTGCCTCCCCGCGAAAGCCGAGGCTCTGAATTGACTCCAGGTCGTCCAGGTTTTCCAGCTTGCTGGTAGCGTAGCGGTCAAAGGCAAGCTCAACCTCAGCCGAGGCAATCCCGCAGCCGTTATCAGTTACCTTGATGAAGCTCACCCCACCACCCCTGACCTCAACCGAAATCTGTGACAAGCCGGCGTCCAGCGAGTTCTCCACCAGTTCTTTGACCACCGAGGCCGGTCTCTCCACCACCTCGCCGGCGGCAATGCGGGCGACTACCTTGGGGTCTAGGGCTTTAATGGGCATAACTTACTTTTTCTTCTTCTCCAGATTGGCGAAGCTGAGCAGAAGTCTTTTTACTCCTACCCCCCTCTTGAAGGCGACCATCACCTCGGTATCATCCTTTAGCGGGCGGCAGTTCACCACCACCCCATCGCCGAACTGGGCATGGTGGACACGGTCACCGGGCTTGAGCTCGGGCACATCCGAACTGGGAACAGTCGTCCTTTTAGCCCCACCGCGGGGATACAGGGAGGGCGCTACCTGGCTCTCTTCCCTTTCCCACAAGCCGCTGCTGGCTACCAGGTCCTTGGGAATGTCATCTAAAAATCGCGAGGCGGTGCTCACCATGCTCGAGCCCATCAGGCTGCGGCGGAAGGCATGGACCAGGTAAACCCTCTGCTTGGCTCTGGTTATGCCCACATAGCACAGCCTTCTCTCCTCCTCCATTTGCCCCGGGTCGTCAAGCGACTTGAAGTGGGGCAGGATGCCCTCTTCCACGCCGACGATAAACACCACCGGGAATTCCAATCCCTTAGCCTGATGCAGGGTGACCAGTGTGGCCGCATCAACTGTTTCATCAAGACTATCGACATCGGAGACCAGGGTTACCCCCTCCAGAAAGGCGGTCAAGCCCTCCCCGGCTTCCAGGTGTTTATAGTCCTTAGCTACGGTGCGGAGCTCTAACACGTTCTCCCAGCGCTCCTCGCCGTTCTCGCCGCTCATCAGGTATTCCTCGTAGCCGATTTTTTTGACAACCCGGTCGAATAAAGCGACCAGGTTCAACTGCTTGCTTTGAGCGATAAAATCCTCCATCATCTCGACAAAGCCGCTCAAGACCCTGAGCAGGCGGGAGTTAAAGGGGGGCTTGCTTTCCTCATCGTCCTTGCTTTCGGCGATAAGCTTCAGCGCCTCATATTGAGAGACGCCCCGGGACTTGGCCCAGCTGGCAAGCTGGCTCTGGCTCTGCTGGCCGATACCCCGCCCGGGAACATTGATGATTCTTAAAAGGCTGACGCTGTCGTTGGGGTTCTGGATAACCCGCAGATAGGCGATGATATCCTTCACTTCTCTCCGCTCGTAGAATCTGGTGCCGGCGACCAGCTTATAGGCTATGCCGTAGCGCATAAAGGCCTCCTCCAGGGCCCTGGACTGGGCATTGGTGCGGTACATCACGGCGCAGTCGCCCAGCCTGGCTTTCTTTGCTTGCACCAGCCGTTCTATCTCGCTGACGACAAACTGGGCCTCTTCCTGCTCGGTGTAGGTCTCAACGATATTGGTCAGCTCACCCGGTTCGTTGTCGGTCCAGAGCGCCTTGGGCTTGCGCAGTTGATTGACCGAGATTACGTGAGAGGCTGTCTCCAGAATTTTCTTCGTTGAGCGATAGTTCTGCTCCAGTAATACCAGCTTCGCCTCGGGGAAGTCCTTCTCAAAGCTGAGGATGTTGCGCAGATCGGCAAAACGCCAGGAGTATATTGACTGGTCGGGGTCGCCAACGACGCAGACATTGTGCCTTTCCCCACCCAGCTGCTTTATCAATTCGTACTGGACCAAATTTGTATCCTGGAACTCGTCGACCATGATATGCAGATAGCGGGACTGGTATTTGGCTAAAGTCTCCGGGCTTGAGCGGAAAAGCTGGACCGTTTTCATCAGCAGGTCGTCAAAGTCCAGGGCGTTGCTTTCCTCCAAGAGCTGTTGGTAGCGCTCATATACCCGCCCCACCACCTCCTCAAAATAGCTAGCGGTGTGCTTGCTATATTCCGTGGGTGTCAGGGTGCGGCTCTTGGCCGCGGAAATCGCCGAAGCCACCGCCCGGGGGGCATACTGCTTGGGGTCAAGCCCTATCTCCTGGATAGAGCGTTTAAGCAGGCTGAGCTGGTCTTCATCGTCGTAGATGACGAACCTGGGGTCGATGCCTGTAGCCCGGCCGTCGCGGCGCAGGATGCGGGCGCAGATGGCGTGAAAGGTGCCGATGGTCAGGTCGCCCAGTGCCCGGCCGATGAGCCGCTGGAGTCTTTCCTCCATCTCCCTGGCGGCTTTGTTGGTGAAGGTGACCGCCATAATACGGTGGGGACTGACGCCGCAGACCCTGATAAGGTAAGCCACCCGATGGGCAATGACCCTGGTCTTGCCGCTACCGGGACCGGCCAGAATCAGCACCGGTCCCTCGATTGCCTCTACCGCCTCCCTCTGCGCCGGGTTAAGCTCAGCCAGAATATCCATCTATTCCATTATAGCATTGGCGGCGAATGGTTTGAAAGGCGGAGACTTATTGACAGGCAACTATAAAAGCCGTAAAATATATGTGGATATGCACATATATGGTCATAACTAAGAGGAAGGTTATGCAAGACCTAATTAAGGCAACCAAGGCTCTCTCCGATGAGACCAGGCTCAGAATCTTAAACGTGCTCCTGGAGAGAGAATGCTGCGTCTGCGAGGTGATGCAAGCCCTGGATATATCCCAGTCCCGGGCTTCGCGCAACCTCGGCATTCTTCAAGAGGCCGGTTTCCTGACCGCAAGGCGAGATGGAATCTGGATAGTCTATTCTGTGGACTGGCAGACGACAAATCGCTACGCCGCCTCCCTAGCCAGGTTGGTAAGAAGTTCCTCGGTCAGTGAGGAGATTATAGCTCAGGATAGAGAGAGGCTAAAGCACACAAAACGTATCAGACCAACAGCACTAAGAAAGGAATAAAAGAGATTGGGGCTGTGGGAATTAGCCATACTTTTCGGCATCGGAATACTCGCCGGTGGTTTATGCGGCTTGATAGGTATCGGCGGCTGTGTCCTCATGATGCCAGCCATCCGCTTCGGATTTGACTTTACACCCACGTTAGCGGTAGGCACAACCTTAGCCTCCGTAGTCTTTACTGCCGCCGCTGGAGCTATACAGCACTGGCGACTGGTCAATGTGGATTGGAAGTCGGTCAAATATATTGCTCCAGCGGGGGTGGTAGGGGTCCTGGCTGGTTCTGCCCTTTTTTATTATATCTCAGGGTATGGAGATATAATTGACTTGCTTGTT
>DAOUMQ010000039.1:0-4457 GCA_034410425.1 Dehalococcoidales bacterium
TTGTGGAGCGCCTGCTCTATGTCGACCCGACGTCTGATAAGACCATCACCTACGAACCCGATGTCCCCTTCTACCAGAAGCAAACGCGGACTATCTTTGGCGCTAACGGCCAGATTGACCCGACCAATATTGAAGACTACATTGCCGCCGGCGGTTACTCCGCCCTAAGCAAGGCATTATTCCAGATGTCACCGGACAAGATTATTGAAGAGGTCAAGAAATCGGGACTGCGGGGGAGGGGAGGCGGCGGCTTTGCCACCGGTAGAAAGTGGCAGTCCTGCCGCGACGCCAAGAGTGATGTTAAGTACGTAATCTGCAACGCCGATGAGGGCGACCCCGGCGCTTATCAAGATAGGAGCCTGCTGGAGGGCAACCCCCACAGCATCCTGGAAGGGATGATTATCGGCGCTTTTGCTATTGGCTCTCATCGGGGCTATATCTACGTCCGCAACGAATACCCACTGGCGGTAAAGCACGCCCGCATCGCCATTGAACAGGCGATGGACTATGGGCTGTTGGGCAAGAACATCCTGGGCTCCGGTTTCGATTTCACCGTGACCATAAACAAGGGCGGCGGCGCCTTCGTCTGCGGCGAGTCCAGCGCCCTGATGGCATCTTTAGAGGGCAAGGTCGGCGAGCCCAAGGCCAAGTACGTCCACATGTCGGAGAAGGGTCTCTGGGACAACCCCAGCCTGCTTAACAACGTCAAGACCTGGGCCAACGTGCCCCTGATAATCAATAAAGGCGCCGACTGGTACGCCAAAATCGGCACCGCCGGCAGCAAGGGCACCATGATATTCTCCCTGGTGGGCAATATCGTCAACACCGGCCTGGTGGAAGTGCCCATGGGGATAACCCTCAGGGACATGATTTTCGATATCGGCGGCGGCATCCCCGGAGGCAAGAAGTTCAAGGCGGTGCAGACCGGCGGTCCTTCCGGTGGCTGTATCCCGGAGCAGTATCTGGATACCCCGGTGGACTTTGACGAGCTGACCAGGCTGGGCTCGATGATGGGCTCGGGCGGCATGATAGTCATGGACGAGGACACCTGCATGGTCGATGTCGCCCGCTACTTCATTGAGTTTCTTAAAGGCGAGTCCTGCGGCAAGTGCACCCCCTGCCGGGAGGGCATAAACCGCATGAGCGAAATCTTAAGCAACATTACCCAGGGCAAGGGCAAGCCCGAAGACCTCGATACCCTCCAAGACCTGGCCGGGGTCTTGAGCGCCGGCGCCCTCTGCGCCCTGGGCCAGACGGCGGCCAACCCGGTCTTGAGCACCATCCGCTATTTCAAAGACGAGTACCTGGCCCATATCAACGATAAGAAGTGCCCGGCTGGCGTCTGCCGGGAGTTAATCCAGTTCTCCATAGACGCCGATAAGTGTGAAGGCTGCCTCAGGTGCCTGAGAGAGTGCCCCACCGGGGCTATCAGCGGCCAGAAGAGGCAGGCCCATACTATCAACCAGGATATGTGTATCAAGTGCGGCGCCTGCTATGACGTCTGCAAGTTCAATGCCGTATTGAAGCGGTAGAAGGAGGCAAACATGGCTAAGGTATGGATTAATGGCGAAACTTCGCTCGAGGTGGAGCATGCCCAAGGGGTCAACGCCGTCCATCTTACCGTTGACGATAAGGATATCGTGGTATCGGGCGGCCAGACCATCCTGCAGGCGGTGGAGCGCATGCCCGGAATCGGCAATATCCCCGCCCTCTGCTATCACCCGGCGGTTAAACCCTACGGCGCCTGCCGGATATGCACCGTTGAGGTAAGCGAGGACGGCGGCTCCAAGTTCAGGTTCGTTGCCGCCTGCCTCTACCCGGTCAAGGAGGGCTTGATAGTCAAGACCCAGACCGAGAAGATAAAGAAACTGCGCAAGGGGATAATCGAGCTTCTGCTAGCCCGCTGCCCCAACGTGAAGAGGGTACAGGAGCTGGCCAAGGAGTACGGCGTGGAAAAGCCGAGGTTTGTCTTAGGCGACCAGGACTGCATCCTCTGCGGCCTCTGCGTCCGGGCCTGCCAGGAGATAATCGGCAAGTCGGCGATAAGCCTGGTCAACCGGGGTATCTATAAGGAAGTGGCCGCGCCGTTCTACGCCTACGAGCTTAGCGGCGATTGCATCGGCTGCGGGGACTGCGCCTTCGTTTGCCCCACCGGCGCCATCGAGATGGGGCCCGACGGCAAACCGATACTGCCCAAGGTGAAGATACCCTACGCCGAAATCGAAGCCATGATGAAGAAGGAGACGGTAGCCCCTTCTTAAAGTCACAAAGTGTTGTATATTAAGAAAACAGGGTCGGGATAAATTCTCGGCCCTGTTCTTTATCTTCGCTGTCCTGTTGTCCGCTCAGTCCAGCCCTAACTGCTTTAGCTTCTCGGCGGAAGGTATGCCCTGCTTGGTGTAGCCGAGGGCATCATAATACTCGTCGAGCAAAGTATCCAGCTTGCGGAACACCTGCCCCGTAGCCGGGCCGGCATTCTCCAGCGGCTCGGTGAGCATCCTCTTGGGCAGGGTATCGTCCTTGCGGCTGAAGCCATCGCGGACGTTGAAATAGCGCTCCAGGCAGAGGACTCTCTCTCCTATCTGGTTAAGGTAGGCCGGGTCGCCGAATTCCTCAAAGCCGGTAGCCGCCACCAGTATCTGACTGCGGGACTCGGGGTTGAGGCCGGTGACCGGCCCAAAGCTGCATTGAATGACCGAGTCTTCTACCGCCTGCCCTATCTGGGCGCGGGCGATGTCCTTGCCCTTGCCTTCGTCGGCGAACCTATCGGCGGTGCCGGCCAGGTCCTCCCTGGGCCGGCCGTACATGTGGTTGGCGCCTATGTTCGAGGTGGCGAATATCAGCCCGTAGCCCTTGACGGCGCGGGGCTCGTAGGCGGGGAGCTCCAGCCCCTTGACCTGCATGGCGTAGTCCTCGGCGCCCTTGCCGATTTTCTCGGCGGCCCGCCGGGTGCCTTCACCGAGGAGCTGGCCGAATCCTTCCCGCCGGGCGATTTTCTCCACCAGCTTCATCATTGTCCCGTGGTCGCCCCATTTTAGCTCCAGCCCGTCGGTATCTTTCTTGGTGATTATTCCCCTCTGGAATAGCTCGTAGGCAAAGCCGATGGAATTACCGGTGCTGACGGTATCCAATCCCAGCTTATCGCAGAGGGAGTCAGCGGCTATCAGCGAGCCTAAATCGGTGTTGGCCAGATTGCCCCCCAGGGACCAGATGGTCTCATAATCGGGGCCTTCGCTGACGCCGCCGGCGTATTCGCCTTCGGGTACCTGGCGCACCTGGCCGCACTTGGTCATGCAGCCGTAACAGCCGTCGTTTTTGGTCTTTATCCTGGCGAATTCCTCCTCGCCTATCTTCTCCACGTCTTCAAGGTGCCCTTCCTGGAAGTTCTTCACCGGGAATATGCCCATCTTCTCAAAGCCCAGCGTCAGGTAGGAGGTGCCGAAGTCACTCATCTTGATTCGGCGGGGGCTGGTCTTTAGTTCGGCAATAAGCCCCTGGGCTATTTTTTTAAAGCCCTCGGCGTCATATAGGCTCAAAGGCCCCGTTGAGTTGACGGCGATGGCTTTGAGCTTCTTGGCGCCCATCACCGTGCCCACGCCGTTGCGCCCGCCGCAGCGGCGGTCGCTGATAATGATGCCGTAGCGGACCAGCTTCTCCCCGGCCGGCCCGATGCAGGCTACCTGAGTGGTCTTGCCGTGACTCTCCCTCAACTTGGCGTGAGTCTGCTGGGTGTCCAGCCCCCAGAGGCCGTCGGCGTCCAGAATATGAATCTCATCTTTATCGATGTGGATATAGCTCGGTTTCTGGGCTTCGCCCTCAACGATGATGCCGTCGAAGCCGGCGAATTTCAGGTAGGCGCCGAAGTTGCCCCCCATAATTGATTTAGCGATGGTGCCGGTAAGGGGGCTCTTGGTTACCAGCGCCATCCGGGAGACCGACATGGCCGTGGTGGCACCCAGGGGGCCCATCATGAATATCAGCTTGTTGTCCCCTCCCAGTGGCTCCACGCCGGGTTTAAGCTCGTCGTAGAGGTACTTGGCGGCGATGCCCCGCCCGCCCAGGAAGCTCTTCATCAACGCCTCGGGGACATCCTCAATCTGGCTCTTGCCCTGGCTAAGATTAATCCGTATAAGTTTGCCCGTGTAGCTCCGCATTTTATCCTCCCATAAGAAAGTTCAGAATGACAATCTCGTCGTTTTCCCGCACCGGGGTATCCAGCTCTACGGGGTTGAGACCGTCGGAATCTAAGTAAACGCCGAAGATGCGCAGCAGTCTACCCCGCCTGTCGAACAGGTATTCCTTGATGCCGGGAAACTGCCCCTCAAGGCTGTTAAGGCATTCACCGATGGTATTACCGCTTACCTGGGGCGCCTCAATACCACCGCTGAGCTCTTGCAGGATAGGCGGCAGTTTAACCCTCGCGCTCATCTTAAAGTCTATTTTACCCGGAAGACGAG
>DAOUMQ010000040.1:0-5079 GCA_034410425.1 Dehalococcoidales bacterium
CGTCCCCTTGCTCAAGAAATCGAAGTAGAACTGGACGCACTGCCCGACGACACCGGTCATCTCCCCGATGACCAGATTGATTTTAGCCACGCTCTGAGCCTCGGCCTTTTCCGCTTCTCCCAGCACCAGGTCGAGCATACTCTGAGTGATACTTAATTCGTGCATTTCTAGCAAATCCTGGGCAGTAAATCGCCGACCAACATGTCAACGATTCGGGAAGCCCCCAGCACGGTCTTCATTACCACCCGCCCCGGGTTTTCTTCCATAACCTCCCCGATTATGGCGGCGTTTTTGCCGTATTTATGCTTACGCATAGCGGCGAGCACCCTGTCAGCGTCTCCGGGCGGGGCTATAGCCACCAGCTTGCCCTCGTTGGCGACATAGAGGGGGTCGAAGCCAAGCATCTCGCAGGCGGCCAGGACTTCTTCACGCACCGGAATAGCTTTTTCTTCAATCCTGATGCTTACCTTCGATTGTTTAGCTAATTCGTTCAAGGTGGTAGCCAGCCCTCCCCGCGTGGGGTCGCGCAGGCAGTGGATATCGGGGCTCACCTTGAGCATATCGGCGACTAAACCGCCGAGGGGGGCGCAGTCGCTTTCAAGTTTAGTAGAGAAGCTCAAGCCCTCGCGCCGGCTGATTACGGCAATGCCGTGGTCGCCGATAGTCCCGCTCAAGATAACCTTGTCCCCCGGTCTGGCGTTGCTTCCGGAGATGTTAATCCCCTCGGCTATTTTGCCGACACCGGCGGTGTTGATAAAAAGCCTGTCGGCACTGCCCCTGGGCACCACCTTGGTGTCACCGGTGATGATAGCCACCTTTGATTCCTCAGCCGCTTTTTGCACCGAGCCTACGATTCGCCCCAGCTCGCTCAAAGCCAGCCCTTCCTCGATAATGAAAGAGAGACTTAAGTAAAGCGGCTTGGCCCCGTTCATTGCCAGGTCGTTGACCGTGCCGCAGACAGCCAGCTTGCCGATATCGCCGCCGGGGAAGAATATAGGGCTGACCACATAGCTATCGGTGGTGAAAGCCAGCCTGCCGCTCAAATCAAAGACCGCCGAGTCGTCAAGCCTGGCTAAGAGAGGGTTATCCAGAGCCTTGAGGAAGCTCTTCTCGATAAGCTCGTGGGCCAGCTTGCCGCCGCTGCCGTGGGCCAGTAGAATCTTATCCTCCAACGCTCCCTCCATAAAGGTAGTATGCCGAGCAGCTGCCCTCGGCAGAGACCATGCAGGGCCCCACCGGGTTTTCCGGGGTGCAGGCCTTGCCGAAGAGCCGGCAATCATTGGGCGTCTTGACGCCGCGCAGGATTTCGCCGCAGATACAGCCCGCCGGCTCGACGGTTTGCCCCGGTTCAATATCAAAGTTAACCTCGGCGTCAAAGCGCCTGTATTTATCTCTTAGCTTCAAGCCGCTATCGGCCACCTCCCCTATTCCCCGCCACCTAGCCGGGCAGGGCTCGAATACCCGCTCCATGAGCTCCAATGCCTGCCGGTTGCCCTCAGGGCGCACCCCCCGCCGGTAGGCAATTTCTACCCTAGCTTCACCCTCTTCCACCTGGCCCACCAGCATATCGACGCACTGCAGGATGTCCAGCGGCTCAAAGCCGGAGACGACGCAGGGAATACCGTATTCGGCGGCGATAAACTCCCAGGGGTGAGAGCCGATAATGGCGCTGACATGCCCGGGGCAGACTAATCCTTGAAGCTCGACCTCGCCGGAATCAAGCAGTGCCCGAATCACCGGCGGACAGAGTTTATGTAAAGAAAGCACGTAGTAGTTCTTTATCCCCTTCTCCTCCGCCTGGATGATAGAAGCGGCAATCGTTGGGGCGGTGGTCTCAAAGCCGATGCCCAGGAAGACCACCGACGTATCCGGATTTCCTTCGGCTATCTTGAGGGCGTCCATGGTGGAATACACCGTTTGAACTTGAGCGCCCTCGGCCTTGGCCTTCTGCAGGCTGGAACGGCTCCCCGGCACTTTGAGCATATCGCCGAAGGTGGCAACGATTACCCCGGGAATCTGGGAGAGGGCAATCGCCTTGTCCAGGTCGGCGTTGGCGGTGACGCAGATAGGGCAGCCCGGCCCCGAGACCATATCGATAGTCTTGGGTAAAACCTGGCGGATGCCGTACCTGAAAATGGTCACGGTATGGCCGCCGCAGAACTCCATAAAGCGCGCCGGGGTGTGAGAGCGGCGCTGAATCTGAGAAATTAGCCCCTCGGCCAGCTCCGAGCGCCGAAATTCAGAGATAAACTTCAATCCTCCACCCCCTCGGCTATCTCCCGCAATAGGGTTAGCGTCTCTTCGGCCTCTCCCTGGTCGAGGACATTTATAGCGTAGCCGGTGTGCACCAGCACGTAGTCGCCGACCTTGGCTTCAGGGGTAAGCCAGAGGCTAATGCGGCGGCTGATGCCGCCGATCTCGGCTTGGGCTTCTTTGCCCTCTATTGATGTAATCAGTGCCGGTATGGCTAAACACATATCAAACTCCTGAGATACCCCTCCCCGCTGGTTTTACTTCCCATACCCACCCACCCAAAAGGGTTTTTAGCCCCACAAAAACTTCGTTTTCGCGGGGGCCCCAGTTTTACCCTCTTGAACTCTCTACCCCTCCCCACTTTATATCTTTTCCCACCCACCGCCCTTTAAGGAAGGGGCTTTAAGCCCTTTTACCTCCCCACCTTTTTAAGTGTTGGTAAAGAGATATCACCTCTATTGGGCGGGTCGGGTGGGTTAAAAAACGCCCTAGTCCTTCTTAATCTCTTTAATCTCCTTACCGATGCTAAAGGCGTCGGCGAAGGCCTCGCCGATGGCATGGTACTTGCCGGGGACGAAGATGAACGGCTTGACCTTGTCCATATCCGCCTGGCCCTCAGTCAGGCAGTCCTCGGAGACGTGGGTCTCCACCACCTTGCCGATGACCAGGGCGTGGCTGCCCATATTAATAATGTGCAGGACCTCGCACTCCATGTTTATTGGGCACTGCTCGATAAGCGGGGCGCCGGCCGTCTTGCCGTAAAAGACCTTGAACTTGCAGTCTTTGACCTTATCGGTTTTAGAGCCGGAGATAAGCCCGCAGTAATCGGTTTCCCTGACCAGCTCGCGGGAAGGGATGTTAATCGAGAAGGTCAGGTTACGGCGGATGCCCTTGAGTGAGTAGCGGGGGTGCTGCAGGGCGATAGTAACCGCCGGCGGGGTGCTGGCGGCAACACCGGCCCAGGCGACGGCAGCGAAGTCTGGCTTGCCATCAACATCAGCCCCGACCAGGGTTGTGGGGTGAGGCCAGACCATGGGATGGGCTCCCATTTTTACTTTTTTCATTTCTTTCTCCCCTATTATTTATCTTTTCCCACCCGCCGCCCTTAATGGAAGCGGGCTTCAAGCCCTTTTACCCCCCCTATTTTGAGTGTTGGTAAAGAGGTCTACCTCTTAGGGTGGGAGGGTGGGAAATAAAACGTCTTCTACAAAACAACCTTCCTTATTATATATGTATCTATGGAGGCTTCGCCCCCTTTAGTTATCGGCGAAATTGGCAATTACCGCCTGCCCCAGGGAGATGCCGCCGTCGTTGGTGGGCACCAGGTGATGAGTGAGCACCTCAAAGCCTTCTCTACGCAAAGCGGAGCTGGCCAGCCTCAACAGCAGTCGGTTTTGAAAGACGCCGCCGCTAAGCGCCGCTTGCTTTATACCCGTTTCTCTGGCGATGGCTTTAACCATCTCGGCGATTACTTTGGCAACGGTATGGTGAAACTTAAGCGAAATTATGGGAACAGGGGTCTTACTTTTAACATCCTGAACAATATTTAAGAATAGTTCACCTAGCTTGGCCACCTTCACCCCCCCCTGCTCAACGATGGCGAAGGGGTAAGGCTCCGCTTCTGTTTCATCGGGGGCCAGCATCTCCAGCTCAATAGCCGCCTGGGCCTCGTAATCAATCTCCCCCCTGACCCCAACCAGGGCGGAGACGGCATCAAAGAGCCGGCCGGCGCTTGAAGTCGGCGGCGAGTTTATCTTTCGCCTTAGCTGTTGTTTTATTACCCCGATATCAGCCGAATCAAGCCGCTCAAGCGGCAGGCCTTCCAATGAGAAGTCCTCGCCAAATAATGTATAGAGATAGCTGAGCGCCATGCGGTAGGGCTTTCTGATGGCCGCCTCACCCCCGACCAGGGGCACATACTCCAGGTGCCCCAGCCGCTTGAAACCGCCCAGCTCGCTGAGCAGAAACTCCCCACCCCAGATGGTGCCGTCGCTGCCGTAGCCGGTGCCGTCCAGCGCCACCCCGATAACCGGCCCTTTGACATTATTCTCCACCATGCAGCTCACGATATGGGCGTGGTGGTGCTGAACGGGGACAGGCTTTAGATTCTCTTTAGCCGCTATCTCAAGGGCATATTTGGTGGCCAGATAATCGGGGTGCAGGTCATAGGCGATAATCTCAGGCTCAATGCGGAAAAGCTTTTTATAGAGCTGTATAGTGTTATCAAAGTGCCCCAGGGTCTCCTCGTTCTCCATATCGCCGATGTGCTGGCTCAAGAAAGCGTGCTCGTCCTTGGTCAGGCAAAATGTGTTCTTGAGCTCAGCGCCGCAGGCCAGGACTGGCTTTGACTTGAAGGGAAGAAAAATGGGATAGGGAGCATAACCCCGCGCCCGCCTTATCACCTGAGGCGTACCTTCAACCATGGAGACGCTATCATCATAGCGGGCGTAGATGCCCCGGTTATGGAGCAGAAAATAGTCAGCGATGCCCTTAAGCCTTCTTAAAGCCTCATCGTTGTCCTTGGCGATGGGCTCCTCGCTCAAGTTTCCGCTGGTCATCACCAGAGGCAGCCGGCACTCTTTTAACAGCAGGTGGTGCAAGGGCGTATAGGGCAGCATTACCCCCAGGTATTTCAGCTTGGGGGCGACTTCTTTAGCCATATTTGAGCCTTCTTTCCAGCGCAAAAGCACTATAGGCGCCTGGGGCGATTCGAGCAAACCTCGCTCTTCCTCGGAGACCAGGCAGTGCTCCTTGATTTCATCAATGGTGCTTATCATCACCGCCAGGGGCTTGGAAGGGCGCCGCTTTCTGATTCTCAAAAGGTCT
>DAOUMQ010000041.1:0-2096 GCA_034410425.1 Dehalococcoidales bacterium
CCTTCTTTATGGCGCGGTGAAGGCGCTTTATTTCCTCCGCCGAAAGGCTCCCCCCCGCCCTTAGAGGGTGGATTTTAGCCAGGAAAAGGGCTTCGTCGGCGTACATGTTGCCGATGCCGGCCACCAGGCCCTGGTCGCAGAGCAGGGCTTTTATCGGCGCCGTGCGCTTGCTCAGGCGTTGGCCGAGAACGTTAGCCGTAAAGCCGGTCTCCAGTGGTTCGGGGCCGAGCCTGTCCCCGATAGCGTTTTTGTCGGCCACCAGCCACATCACCCCGAACTTGCGCGGGTCGCGGAAGTAGACATTGGTGCTGTCGTCCAGGTGGATTATGGCGCGGGTGAACTTTTCTGGCGGCTTTAGCCACAGCGAGCCGGTCATCTTGAGGTGGATAATTAATGACTCGCCGCTGGTCAGGCCGAAGATGAGGTATTTGCCCCGCCGCCCTATTCCGGTTATCTTTTGCCCGATGAGGCGGGCGCTGAATTCTTCCACCGGGGGCTGGCGCACTATCTTGTCGTCAAGGAGGGTGATGGCGGTGATGGTATGGCCAATGAGGTGAGGGGCCAGCTCGTTTTTTATGGTTTCTACTTCGGGTAGCTCCGGCATGTTTTTTGCCCCTCCCCGTTTTATATCTTTTCCCGCCCGCCGCCCTTTAAGGAAGTTCCTCCCCCATTGTTATCTTAAGTTTTGTCTCCCATACCCAGCCCGCCCAAAAGGGTTTTTACGGGGGCCCCGTTTTCACCCTCTTCAGGCTCTGAAACCCCTCCCCACCCTTTTTAACCAGTGTCCTGCTTCCCATACCCAGCCCGCCCAAAGGGGGTGTTGTAAGAGGGTACAACCCTTTAGGGTGGGGGGGTGGGAAATTTAACTCACTCTAGAAGCCAGCCAGGCCTTTCCTTAGGGCTTCATCTCTCCCCAGTTCGGGCCGGTCTTGACATCGGCTTTCAAGGGCACGCTTAAGTTCATGGCCGAAGTCATCATCTCGGGGACCAGCTTTCTCATCTCGTCAACTTCGGCTTGGGGCACCTCAAAGATAAGCTCGTCGTGCACCTGGAGTATCATCTTGCTCTTTAATCTGCGCTTGGCTATCTCGCCGTCGAGGTTAACCATAGCCACCTTGATGATATCGGCCGAGGTGCCCTGCACCGGCATATTTATGGCCATTCTCTCGGCGGCTTCACGCACCTGCCGGTTTTTAGAATTGATTTCGGGGATAGAGCGCCTCCTGCCCAGGATGGTCTGGACATAGCCCTCTTTCCTCGCCTTTTCCTTGGTCGATTCCAGGTACTTCTTTACCCCCGGGTATTTCTCAAAGTAGGCGGCGATGAACTGGGCGGCTTCCTCCCGCGATAGGCCGGTGGCCTGCTCCAGCCCGTAGTCGCTCATGCCGTAGATGACGCCGAAGTTTACCGTCTTGGCCACCCGGCGCATATCGGGGGTCACCTTTGAGGGCTCGACGCCGAAGACCTGGGCGGCGGTGGCGCTATGGATATCTTCGTCGTGGCGGAAGGCGGCCAGCAGGCTTTTATCCTGGGAGAGGTGGGCCAGACAGCGGAGGTCAATCTGCGAGTAATCGGCGGAGAGCAGGTAAGACCCCGCCGGGGCGATGAACGCCCGCCTGACCTCTTTGCCCAGCTCGCCGCGGACGGGGATATTTTGCAGGTTGGGCTCGCTGGAGGAAAGCCTTCCGGTGGCGGTGCGCGTCTGGTTGAAGCTGGTGTGCACCCGGCCGGTCTTGGCATTAATTAGGCCGGGCAGAGCGTCGATATAGGTCGACTTTATCTTGCTCAGCTGGCGGTAGTCCAGGATTAGCTCTACTATGGGGTGGGCGCCGCGCAGTTCCTCTAACACCGATGCCCCGGTGGAGTAGCCGCCCTTGGTCTTGCCGGCCGGCGTCAGCTTTTGCTCGTCAAAGAGGACGGCGCTCAACTGCTGGGGAGAGTTGATGTTGAACTGGTGGCCAGCGTTATCATAGATGTCCTTCTCCAGCCTGGCTAGCCGCTCGCCCAGGCGCTCTGACATTTCTTTAAGCAATCTGGCGTCCAGGGCAACGCCGTTCCTTTCCATCGCCATCAACACCGGCACCAGCGGTAGCTCG
>DAOUMQ010000042.1:0-5971 GCA_034410425.1 Dehalococcoidales bacterium
TAAATGGTAGCGGCGATATTCTCCGAAGACGGGTTCAGCTTATCAAAGGGGGGCACATCGTTCAAGCAGTTGTGGTCAAAGCGGGAGATAGCTTCAGCCAGGTGCTTCTTTAGCTCAACGAAATCATAGGCCAGGCCAATATCGTCGAGGGCGGCGGCTTCTATCCTGAGCACCACCCGGAAGCGGTGGCCGTGCAGTTGCTCGCACTTGCCCCGGTAACCCCTCAAGGCATGGGCGGCGTCAAAATGCTGTTCTACCGATATCTGGTACACCCCTCTAGCCACCCTCCCACTTAAAGACTCCCTGAACCTCCTTCACCGCCTTGAGCATCTCCTTGGCCGTTTTGCCGCTCACCGGATGCACCACCTTGGGGGCAATCTCACTTAAAGGGACGAGGACAAAAGCCCTCTTGTCCATCCTGGGGTGAGGAATAACCAGCTCCGGGGTCTCGATAACCTGGTCGCCATAGAGCAGGATGTCTATATCCATGGTGCGCGGGGTATCCGAGGAACCACCCCAACGGCCCAGCTTGTTCTCGATGGCCTTGGCCAGGGCCAGCAATGACGCCGGGGAAAGATTGGTGTTTACCTGGCAGACCAGGTTGAGAAAGCGGGGCTGCTCGATATTGCCCACCGGCTCGGAATCATATATGGAAGAGACCCTCTCCACCCGCAGCCTCTGCCCCAGAAAAGCCAGCGCCCGGTCAAGGTTAGCCTGGCGGTCCCCCAGATTTGAGCCCAGACCAAGATAGGCGGTTACCGCTTCATTCTCCAATTTGCCTCCTTCGTACGATAACATCGCTCATGCGGCATACCCTCACCATCTGCCTGACATCGTGGACCCGCACCATATCGGCGCCATTAGCGATGCCGATAGCCACGGCGGCGGCGGTCGCCTCCAGGCGCTGGTCGACGGGAAGCTCTAGTGCCTTGCCGATGAAGGACTTGCGGGAAGGTCCGAGCAAGATGGGCCTGCCCAACTCTTTCAGCTCTCCCAGCCGCTGAATTATCTCCAGGTCGTGTTGCCACGTTTTGCCGAAGCCGATGCCAGGGTCAACGATGATGTTCTCCCGGGGCACGCCGGAGGCGGATGCTAGCTCCAGACTTTTCTTGAGCGATGATTTTATCTCGGCTATGGGGTCGTCATAGTCGGCGGTATCACGCTTAAGCCCGGCATCATATCTGCCCTTGTCCCGCTGGTTGCTCATTAAAATCAGGAGGGCATTCCGCTCGGCGGCCAGTTCGGCGAGACGGCGGTCATGCTTCAAGCCCCACTGGTCGTTTATCATAACCGCCCCCGCCTGGAGCGCCCTGAGCGCCACCTCTGATTTGTAGGTATCGATGCTCAAAGGGGTAGACAGCTCGCCGGCCAGCCTCTCTATAACCGGAATCACCCGCCGCAGTTCCTCGTCAGCCGATAGCGGCTCCGCCCCGGGGCGGGTCGACTCGCCGCCGATGTCTATAATATCGGCGCCGTCATCGGCTAAACGTTTCGCCCGGGCGACGGCAGCCTTAACATCATTACCCACCCCGTCCCCGGAGAAGGAATCAGGGGTGACGTTCAAGACGCCCATGACATAGGTCCGCTCCCCCCAGCGCAGTTCCAGCCCCCCACAGCGGACGGTAGCTAAAGCCGATTGACTCTCCATGCTAAAACCTACCCGTATTCTAACACTCTTTGGCTGGCGTGGCTAGATAGGTGTCTACTACCCACCCGAACCCACCCAATAGAGGTTAGACCTCTATTAACTCCTTACTATCAGGGGTTTTAAAGGTCTTGCTTCCCTACCCTCCCACCCACAAAGGCGGTGCCCCTGAACCACCACTTTATTGAGGTGTTGTGAGAGGGGCGAAGTCCTAGCTCGGCAGGGCGGGCAGGGTGGGAAAAAGAACTATAGGTGGAGGGGCGGGGAGGTGTCCAGTTTTTAGAGGGCGTCTTGCTTCCCTACCCTCCCACCCTCATAAGCTTTATCCCCACCGAAACTTCGTTTTCGCGGGGGCCCCGTCTGCGCTTCTAAAACTTGCTTTCCTCCCCCCTTTGAAAAAGAGGGATTAAGGGGGATTTACCCTGTAGGGCGGGCAGAAAAACCTCGGTGCCGGGCGGGGCTAAAACCGCTAGGCAAACTTGCCTATATAACCGCCAATATGATATGATTACTAGCGTCTGCACCCTAATTCAGTCCTAAAATTTGGAGCTAAAATGACCATGCAGGACAAGCTGGCCAGACTAGCCAAAATGGAAAAACAGGCCAAGGTCGGGGGCGGGGAAAAGCGCGTCCAGAAACAGCACGCCAAGGGCAAGCTCACCGCCCGAGAGCGGATTGACCTTCTCCTCGATAAGGGCAGCTTTGAAGAGCTTGACCCCTTTATCACCCACCGCTCCACCGACTTCGGCCTTGAGAAAGAGCAATACCTGGGCGACGCCGTGGTTGCCGGCTTCGGCAAGATAGAGGGCCGTACTGTCTTCATCTACGCCCAGGACTTCACCGTCCTCGGCGGGACAATATCCGAGGTATCATCGCAGAAGGCCTGCAAGGTCATCGACTTAGCCATGAAAAAGGGAGCCCCCGTAATCGCCATCTGGGACTCGGGCGGCGCCCGCATCCAGGAAGGGGTGATGAGCCTCTACGGCGTCGGCGAGATACTGCTGCGCAACACCCTGTGCTCCGGGGTTATCCCCCAGCTATCGGTGGTAATGGGGCCCTCGGCGGGCGGGGCGGTCTACTCACCGGCCATAACCGATTTCGTCTTTATGGTCCAGGGCACCAGCCAGATGTATATCACCGGTCCCGACGTCGTCAAGGCGGTTATCAGCATCGATATAAGCCATGAAGAGCTGGGAGGAGCCAAGACCCACGCCGAGAAGAGCGGGGTGGCCCACTTTATCTCCGATAGCGAGCCGGACTGTCTGCAGAGCGTGCGCCGCCTCTTGAGCTTTCTCCCCCAGAACTACCGGGAGCTACCGCCGGCGATAGCCCCCAGCGACGACCCCGAGCGCAAGGATGAGAGCCTGCTTAACATCATCCCCGACGAACCGAACAAGGTCTACGATATGAAGCAGATAATTACCAGCGTGGTTGCTAACGGCGACTTCATGGAGGTCCACCAGAGCTTTGCTCCCAACCTGATTACCGGCCTCGCCCGCCTGGACGGCAAGGTGGCCGGAATCGTCGCCCAACAGCCGGCCTACATAGCCGGAATCATTGATATCAACGCCTCGGTCAAGGGGGCCAGGTTCGTCCGCTTTTGCGACGCCTTCAACATCCCCCTGGTCAGCTTTGTTGACGTCCCCGGCTTTATGCCCGGCCCCAAGGAGGAGAGGGGCGGCATCATCCGCCACGGCGCCAAGTTTATCTATGCCTATGCCGAAGCCACCGTGCCCAAGGTTACCGTTATCACCCGCAAGGCCTACGGCGGCGCCTACATCGTGATGAGCTCAAAGCACCTGCGCGGCGATATCAACTATGCCTGGCCCACCGCCGAGATTGCCGTCATGGGGCCGGAGGGCGCGGTGAATATCATCTACCGGGAGACCATAGCCAAAGCCAAAGACGGAGATACCACCAGGCAGCAACTGGTCAGCGAATATAAAGAAAGGTTTGCTCACCCCTACCTGGCGGCCGCCAGGGGCTATATCGACGGCGTCATCGACCCCAGGCAGACCCGCCCCCGGCTAATCAGGGCGCTGGAGACGCTGGAACAGAGCAAAGTTATCCGGCACCAGAAAAAACACGGGAATATTCCACTCTAGGAGAAGCAATCACCTACCCCCCACCCCGGGGACACAAGATAGCCAAACACCCGGAGAGAGGAGTAAATTATGCCGACAGCAAAGAAGACAACAGCCGCCAAGAACCCATTAAAGATAACCGACGTTACCCTCCGCGATGGACACCAGTCCTCGCTGGCAACTAGAATGATAACCGAGGACATGGCCGGCATTGCCGCGGAGATGAACAAGACAGGGTATTACTCCATGGAGGTCTGGGGCGGCGCCACCTTTGACGTGCCCACCCGCTTCCTCAATGAAGACCCCTGGGACAGGCCCCGCATCCTGAAAAAGCTGATGCCCGATACCCCCCTGCAGATGCTACTGCGGGGGCAGAACCTGGTGGGCTACCGCAACTACGCCGACGACGTGGTCACCGCCTTCGTTCACCACGCCGCCGAGGTCGGTATTGACGTCTTCCGCGTATTCGACGCCGTCAACGACGAGCGCAACTTCGAGACCAGCCTCAAGGCAATCAAGGACTGCGGCAAGCACGCCCAGCTTTCGCTGTGCTACTCCCTCACCGAGCCCAAACTGGGCGGCCCGGTCTATAACATTGACTATTATGTCAAAAAGGCGCTTATCCTGGAGAAGATGGGGGCGGACAGCCTGTGCATCAAGGACATGGCCGGGCTCATCGCCCCCGATGACGCCTACCAGCTGATTACGGCGCTAAAGAAGGTGCTCAAGATACCGGTGCACCTGCACACTCATTATACCAGCGGCATGGCATCGATGAGCTGTCTTAAGGCTATTGAGGCCGGGGTCGACATCATCGATACCGCCCTGGCCCCCTTCGCCCTGCGCTCTTCCCACCCCGCCGTCGAGCCCATTGTGGTCGCCCTTCAAGGGACGGAGAGGGATACCGGGCTCGACCTGGACCACCTCTTTAAACTGGGGCAATACTTCGAGTCCATCGCCCCCAAGTACCGGGACTTTCTGGACACCACCCGCATGTCGGTCATCGATACCGCGGTGCTGGTGCACCAGATTCCGGGGGGCATGATTACCAACCTGGTGGCCCAGCTTAGAGAAGCCGACGCCCTGGATAGAATCGAAGAGGTCTACGCCGAACTGCCCAAGGTGAGGAAAGAGCTGGGCTATCCGCCCCTGGTCACCCCCACCAGCCAGATTGTGGGCATCCAGGCGGTGCAGAACGTCCTCTTCGGGCGCTATAAGATGATATCCGACCAGGTCAAGGACTACTGCTACGGCCTCTATGGCAAGCCCCCCGCCCCCATCGACCCCAAGGTGCAGAAGTTAGTGCTCAAGGGCTACGAGCGGGGGGAGACGCCCATCACCTGCCGGGCGGCTGACATGCTGGAGCCGGAGCTGGAAAAGGCTAAAGAGGCGACCAAAGATATCGCCAAAGATATCGGCGACGTGCTCATCTATGCCCTCTATCCCACCACCGGCATGCGCTTCTTGAGGTGGAAGTACGGGCTGGAAGAGCCGCCGCCCGAGGTAAAGCCCAAGACCCTGGAGGACGTAAAGAGAGAAGACGAGCTCATCGCCAAGATAAAGGCGGGCGAGGTTACCGAAGCCGCCCAGGCCGCGCCAGCCGCGGCTGGAGGCGTGCAGAATTATAGAATCTATTTCGGCGACCAGGTCTTTAATATCAGGCTGGAAGCCACCGGTACTGCCGGAGCAACACCACCGCCGCCAACGCCGACAGCACCCCGGCCGACGCCACCGGTAGCAACACCACCCCCCGAACCCACCGTCAGGGCGCCAGAGGTCAAGCCGGCCAAGCCCAAAGGGCCGCCGCCCAAGGCGGGCGAGACGGCCATCGTTGCCCCCATGCCCGGGATAATAATCCGTTACGAGGTAAAGGCGGGCGACGAGGTCAAGGCTAACGACGTGGTGGTCATCCTGGAAGCGATGAAGATGGCTAACGCCATAAACACCCCGGTGGCGGGAAAGGTTAAAGCCATAAACTTCGCCGCCGGCGATAAAGTAGCCAGAGACGACGTGCTGGCGGTAATCGGCTAGCCACAGAATAGAACAAGGCTTTACGTGGGTAAAACATTAGCTGAGAAAATCCTGAGCCTTAAATCGGGCAGCGACGCCCGTTGCGGGGACATTGTTATCGCCAAGGTAGACCTGGTCTTTGCCCAGGACACCACCGGCCCACTGACGATAAGGCAGTTCCAGGCCGGCAACGCCAAGCGCCTGGCCAACCCCAAAAAGACGGCCCTATTCC
>DAOUMQ010000043.1:0-3265 GCA_034410425.1 Dehalococcoidales bacterium
ATTGTAAGACAGTGATCACTCGTCAAACTTGAGGTATTTATATTAAACAATATTAGTATTTAAGTTACAATTATTCAAATAATAAATTAAGTCATATTTAATAAGCATACTTTTGTAAAAGTAATTAATGCGCTACACTGGGTATGACACTAAGCATACTAGTAAATCAAAATCATTTACTAATAATTACCAAAATTATATTCGTTCCATACGTCTATTTATTGATTGTTTGATGCATTAAATTCGTACTGAGCATATATTCCCACATTAATTATTGAACATTTCACCATCTTGAATAAATTAATTAGTAAATACTAAGATTTCCATGAAAAGTCAGATTTCTCATTTCGTCAGTCCTTATCAGGGCGTCGGTCATTTCCTTTTCCAGAGCTGAGACATCGGGCAGGTCAATGACGCCAACGCCGCCCCAGTTCTTAACCGGCGTATCGCCGCTGTGGGCCGACTCGGCGGTGTGGCTGCTGGTGCCGTACCTGTGGAAATCCTCAAGGAAGGGGCGAGCCTTCATCTCGGCTATATGTTCTTTTCTTAAATTATCGGCTGCCTCGCTATCGGCTATGGGGACCTTCCCCTCTCCCTTCACTACCACCGCCTTGAGCTTCTTGGAGCCCATCACCGCCCCTAAACCAGAGCGCCCGGCGGCATTTAATCTGTTGTTCATAAGGCAGGCAACTAGAGACAGTTTTTCCCCGGCCGGCCCGATGCTGACAACCTTAGCCGCCTTACCGTGTTCAGCCTGCAGCCTGTCATCAGTTTCAAAGGTAACCTTTCCCCAGAGGTGGGCCGCCTCTCTTAGCTGGGCTTGGCCATTATCAATAAAAAGGTAAACCGGCTTTTCCGAAATGCCGCAGAAAAAGACACCATCATAGCCGGCAAACCTGAGGTTAGGGCCGAAATACCCCCCGCAGTTGGCATCTCCCCACCCGCCGGTGAGTGGCGATTTGCCGACAGCGACGTATCGGCAACCAAAGGGTGCCGGAGTACCGGTGAGCGGGCCGGTAACCAGCCCAAGCGTATTCTCCGCTCCCAGCGGGTCCACGCCGCCCTTCTGATGGCTATAAATAACCCTGGCGCCAAGGCCATAGCCCCCGATGAAATCTCGATAGAGGCTTTGGTCAGGTGTTTCCTCTTTCATCTTTCCTGTGGAAAGGTCAACGAATAGTAGCTTTCCCATATAACCTGCCGTCATTTCTCAAGACCCCTTTCTTATGCTGGCTACCATTATGGTGGCGACGGCTCCTCGTCGATTAATAATGGCCAGCTAGCCAGCATATCGCCGTCAACAACCTGTGGACCATATTCGGGGTGTTCGGGGTCAACCCAGCCCCAAGTGGCATTGACCCAGGCTCTTACCGAAACAGGCTTATCAAGGCAAATATAATTGAGATAAAGACTCTCAAACTGCCAATCTACTAAATGACTAAGGTCTATGTAAGTAGAGAACGCCCCGCATTCATTAGTTATAATAGGGTCTGGATCAGACAACCCTGATAGCCCTCCTATGTACCAGACGTAGTTATCCTCGCAGATGGTAATGGTTACCTCCTCAAGCGGCGGAAAGTCTGACCCCGAAATTTGGAGGATTTCAAAACCGGTGAGTTCGTGACTGATATTGACGTTGACAAAGGTCTGGCAAATAGCCGTAAGGTGATCATCCCAAAAGCTGATAACCAGCTCGGCAGCCGGGGCCAGCGGTCCTGTTATATTATCAATCGGCGTCCCCCATGTGTCGTCTTCTTTTTGGTATACATCGCCAGTATTCGTATCGAGATAGAGGTCACCATCAACCCCCGTACCGTCGTCAGGAGCACCGCTGCCGGTATACCACATGGAGCCAGCCGCACCGTCAGCTCCCGCTGGTCCTTCTGGGCCCTCTGGGCCCTCTGGCCCTTGCGGCCCCTCAGGCCCTTGTGGGCCTTCTGGTCCCTGTGGTCCCTCCGGTCCTTGTGGTCCCTCTGGCCCCTGCGGTCCCTCTGGTCCCTGTGATCCCTCTGGACCTTGTGGTCCTTCTGGTCCTTGCGGCCCTATTGGTCCCATTGCTCCTGCCGGCCCCTGCGGTCCTGCTGGCCCCTCCGGCCCCGCTGCTCCCGTTGGTCCTGCTGGGCCCGCTGATCCTGCTGGTCCCTCTGGTCCCTGTGGGCCCTCTGGTCCTTGCTCCCCTGTCGGTCCCGTTGCTCCTTCCGGTCCCTGTGGTCCCTGGCAAGCTGCCAACGGAACCAGGAGAAGGGCAAGAACAGTCAGAACAATGAATACTTTACCTAGCGCTCTCATTTCTTTGTTACCGCCCTTCTAATTTTTTTCTTTATTGCGCATATTATACTAAATTTTTACAAATGCAAAAAGAGCTAATTTGAGCGCCCAATAGGGCTGTGTTATAATTTTCTCATCGGAGACAAGCCATGTGGGACAGATTAAAGCAACTAGAGAAGCGTTACCAGGAGCTAGAAGGCCAGATGTCCGCCCCTGAGATAGCCACCGACCTGAAAAAACTGCAGGCATTGGCCCAGGAGAAGGCCGGCATCGAGGAACTGGTAAAAAAGTATAGAAAATACAAGGCAACCGCCAAACAGCTGGAGGAGACCAAAGCCATGCTTGACGGCGGGCTGGATGAAGACATGAGCGCCCTGGCCAAGCAGGAGATTGAAGAGCTGGAGACAAAGCTAGACCATCAGCTTGCTGAGCTGAAGCTCGCCCTCCTGCCCAAGGACGCTAAAGACGAGCGGGACATCATTATGGAGATACGGGCCGGAGCCGGCGGCGATGAGGCCGGGCTGTTCGCCGCCGACCTCTTCCGCATGTATTCCCGCTATGCCCAGTCCAAGGGCTGGGCGGTGGATATCATTGATAGCAACGAGAGCGGCATCGGCGGATTAAAGGAAATCATATTTGAGGTAAAGGGCAAAGGCGCCTTCAGCCGCCTGAAATACGAGAGAGGGGTGCATCGGGTGCAGCGGGTGCCGGTCACCGAATCTTCAGGGAGGCTGCACACCTCAACGGCTACCGTGGCCGTTCTCCCCCAGGCCGATGAGGTAGAGGTAGACATTAACCCCGACGACCTTAAAATTGACTTCTACCACAGCCGGGGGGCGGGGGGACAGAACGTAAATAAGGTAGCCACCGCCGTCCGCATCACCCACCTGCCCACCGGCATGGTAAGCACCTGCCAGGACGAGCGCTCTCAACTCCGCAACCGCACCAAGGCGATGTCGGTGCTCCGCGCCCGCCTCCTTGATATAGAGCGGAGCAA
>DAOUMQ010000044.1:0-11135 GCA_034410425.1 Dehalococcoidales bacterium
AAAAGCCTTTCTGGCGTCGCTGACCAGCGCCTTCACCGCGCCGATTTTGAGCGCCTTCTGCCGAATCGCCGGGAAGTCGGGCTCGGTGCCGACATCAACGCTAAAGGCGATAACGTCCAGATTGTGCTTCTCTTTAAGCCACCTGATAGCCACCGAGGTATCCAAGCCGCCGCTGTAAGCCAGTACCACTTTATCTGCCATATTAAATCTCCGTTGGACTCGCCGATTAATTCTCCTATTTAGCGAGAGTCTCTACTTTACCCTTTATCTATTTACTTAGCAACCCTCCCCCTTATATCCCCCTCCCTTACAAGGGAGGGGGAAGGGTTTTTATAAGAGGGACTTCGTCCCTCTAAAACTCTCTAATCAGTTTACTCCGCAAGGGGGGACGTAACCCCTTCCTTATAAGGGCGGTGGGCGGGAAAAGATATTAAACTGTCACGCTAACCAGCGCTTTATCCAGAATACCTAAAGCCTCGTCAACCTCGCTCTTGCCGATAATGAGAGGGGGCATAAAGCGCAGGGCGTTGGGCTTGAGCTTGTTGACCAGCAAGCCCCGCTCCAGGCAAGCCATCACCAGCGGCTGGGCAATATCGCTATCAAACTCAATAGCCACCAACAGCCCCCGCCCCCGGACATCGGTTATGAAGGGGAACTTCTTCTTCATCCCTTCCAGCCCTTTGATAAGATACTGCCCCACCTCTTTTGCCCTGCCGGCGATATCGTTATCGATAACGAATTTTACCACGGCGTAGCCAGCGGCACAGGCTAAGGGATTGCCGCCAAAGGTAGAGCCGTGCTCACCGGCGGCGAACACCGCCGCCCTGTCTTTGGCCAGAACTGCCCCGATGGGCACGCCGCTGGCCAGGCCCTTAGCCAGGGTCATTATATCAGGTTCAAGGCCATATTGCTCGTAGGCGAAGAGGGTCCCCGTCCGGCCGATACCGGTCTGAATCTCGTCCAGAATGAGCAGAATGCCCTTCTGGTCGCACCATTTTCGTAGGGCAGGCAAATAGCCATCGTCGGGCAGGTTGACCCCACCCTCCCCCTGGATGGGCTCCACCATCACGGCGCAGACGCGCTCGGTGGTGGCCGACTTTATGGCTTTGATACTATTATACTCCACGTTGATAAAGCCGGTGGGGAGGGGAGGATATGGCTCCTGGAATTTGGGCTGACCGGTAGCCGCCACCATAGCCAGGGTGCGCCCGTGAAAGGAACCCGAGGCGGTGATAACCTCGTAGGCACCTTCTAGTTTAAGCTGCCCGTAGCGGCGGGCCAGCTTTATGGCCCCTTCGTTGGCCTCAGCGCCGCTGTTGGCAAAGAATACCTTGTCCAGACAGCTGTTTTCCACCAGAAGCTGGGCAAAGCGGAGCTGGGGAACGGTGTAGAACTGGTTGGAGGTCTGGATGAGCATCTTGGCCTGCTCGGTGAGCGCTTTGGTCACCACCGGGTGGCAGTGCCCCAGGCTATTGACCGCCCAGCCGGCAACAAAGTCAAGGTACTCGCGTCCCTTATCATCCCAGACCCGCGCCCCCTGCCCCCTGACTATGGTCAAGGGGACACGCTCAAAGGTCTGCATATAGTATTCTTTTTCCAGTTCTTGCCAGTCAGTCATTATTGTCTCCCGCTTGTCTTTCTTCCCAAACCCACCCGCCCAAAAGGGTTTTTACCCTATCACCCCCTCATTGGGGGTTTTAAAGGGGGCAAAGCCCCCTTTTACCTTAAAAGGGCGGAGGGTGGGAAAAGATTTAAAATTAACTCTCCTTACCTAGTATTACTTCTTTATGGTGGTGCCGCCACCCTTGCCTTCTACTTCATTGAGCAGGGCATGAGACTGCCGCCCGTCGATGATGCAGGCCGTGGCCGTGCCCGAAAGCGCCTTCAGGCAGGCTTTGACCTTGGGAATCATCCCACCTGAAGCCACCCCCGAAGCAATTAGAGCCTCGGCTTCATCGGGCGATAGACGAGGCAGCAGATTGCCCGACTGGTCGCTGATACCGACCACGTCGGTCAGGAAGATAAGCCTCTCGGCGCCGATAGCGGCGGCAATCTCGCCAGCCACGGCATCGGCGTTGATATTGAGCAGCTTGGGTTCCTTCTCCGCCCTGGCGGCATTAAGGCTGACCGGAGCCACCACCGGGATATAGCCGTACTTCAAAAGCGGCTCCAGGGGGGCGGGGTTCACTTTGGCTACCGTGCCCACATAACCCAGCTCCACGTCCTTGGTTTTGCCCTGAATAAAAGCCCCGTCAACGCCGCTGATGCCCACTGCCATCCCCCCGCGGGCGTTAATATCGGCCACAATCTCTTTATTGACCACCCCTATCAGCACCGCCACCACCACCTCAAGGGTGGCTTCATCGGTGACCCGTTCGCCGTTGATAAATCTGGTGGCAATCCCCTGCTTTTCCAGCCAGTCGGTTATCACCTTGCCGCCGCCGTGGACGACCACCAGCAACCTGCCCTGCTGCTGGAGCTTGACGATGTCCTCAATAGCGGTATCGTGGCTGCCCAGGGTGGCGCCACCAAGCTTGACCACAATAACCTTGCCCAATTTTTCTACCCTCAGTCATCAGGTCATGTACTGACTATTAATAGTTACATATTCCTCAGAGAGGTCGCAACCCCAGGCGGTGGCCCGGCCGGAACCGAGGTTAAGGTCCAGGCTTATTGTTACCTCTTTTTCCTTTAAAAGCTGGACTAAAGCCCGCTTATCAAAGGGCAGGGGGCTGCCCGCCTTTAGCAGCGGTATATCGCCGATAGCAAGAGCGAGCTTAGTCTCTTCCACCCTGACCCCACTCCGCCCCACCGCGGCCACAACCCGCCCCCAGTTAGGGTCAGCGCCGTGGACGGCCGCCTTGACCAGGGATGAGCTTACCACCGCCCTGGCCGCTGTCCTGGCTTCAAGCCGGCTGGCGGCGCCAGCGACAGTTACTTCAATGAGCCTGGTCGCCCCCTCGCCGTCAGCGGCGATAGACTTAGCCAGGTAGACGCAGACCTGCTCCAATGCCTGCTCAAAGGCGTCGGCGGGGGCTTTGCCCCCGCGCCCGTTAGCCATCAACAGCACCATGTCATTGGGGCTGGTATCGCCGTCAATAGAGACCATGTTAAAGGATGCCTCCACCGCCTTCTTTAGCGCTTTTTCGATAAAGCCCTTCTCCAGGGCGGCGTCGGTGGTGAGGAAGCAGAGCAGGGTTGCCAGGTTAGGGTGAATCATCCCCGAGCCCTTAGCCACCCCGCCAATGGTAAACTGGCTGTCCCCCGCCTTTACCCTGACCGCTATTTCCTTAGGAACGGTATCGGTGGTCATGATTGCCTTAGCCAGCTCGTGACCGCCGTCATGGGAAAGGACTACCCGTTTCAAGCCGCTGCTGATGCGCTCCATGGGCAGGGGCACACCGATAACGCCGGTGCTGGCCACCAGGACGTCTTCTGGCTCCAGCCCTATGCCCTTAGCCGCCAGCTCCGCCATCTCGGCGGCATGGGTATAACCCTCCTTGCCGGTGAAGGCATTGGCGCAGCCGCTATTGACCACCACCGCCCCCGCCTTTCCCTTTTTAAGCCTCTGCTGGGACAAGAGCACCGGGGCGCTTTTAAGCTTGCTGGCGGTAAACAGGGCTGCCGCCGTGCAGGGCGTCTCGGAAAAGAGGACGGCAAGGTCTAATTTACCAGCGGCATTTTTGTTTATCCCGGCGCTGACCGCGCCGGCCAGAAAACCCTCAGGCGAGGTAACCGTACCTTGAGGAATGGTTTCAATCTTGGCGGCCACTATGGCTAAACTATACCACACTCCCTATAGCCAGGCAATGTAGTATAATGTAAAAATAAGCCTAAAATTCTAGCGGGAGACAGGAAAGAAATGGAACTAAAAACGGTCTACTTTGAAAAGCCGGGCCCCGGCAATACCGAGGAGACGCTGAAAATTGCCAAAGAGAGGGCGGAGGCGCTGGGCATAAAGACGATAGTGGTCGCCTCCACCGTGGGCGATACCGCCGTCAGGGCTATGGAAGTTTTTAAGAAATCAAGGGTCATCGTGGTAACCCACGTTACCGGCATGCGCCAGCCCGATACCCAGGAATTCACCGAGGAGAACCGCCAAGCCGTTGAGGCTAAAGGGGGCACCGTCCTCACCACCACCCACTCCTTGGGGGGCTTGAGCCGGGCCATGCGCAACAAATACAACATGTTCGTCCTGGGGGAGGTAGTCGCCGATACCCTGCGCATCTTTGGTCAGGGGATAAAGGTGGTCTGCGAGATAGCCATGATGGCCGCCGATGCCGGCCTGGTGCGCACCGATGAGGATATTATTGCCATTGCCGGCAGCG
Source organism: Dehalococcoidales bacterium (assembly GCA_034410425.1). GTDB lineage: Bacteria > Chloroflexota > Dehalococcoidia > Dehalococcoidales > BS750m-G39 > DUEC01. The sequence continues at coordinate 4,329 of DAOUMQ010000044.1, forward strand.
GCCGCGGCGCCGATACCGCCGTGGTGATGAAGCCAGCCAACACCCATGATTTCTTTGACCTTAAAATCAAAGAGATTCTCTGCAAGCCACATCTATAAACTTTTGAGGCAACCTCACCCCCTTTATCCCCCTCTCCTTTGGGTATTTGGTGTAAGGAGAGGGGGAAGTTGTTTTTTTAAGGGGCTAACGCCCCTTCGAACCCATTTTGGACAGGGCTGGCAATAAAAGTTGACAGGTGGGGTTATAATTAAGGTGGAAAAGCCAAACAGAAAGGAGGTGCTATTATGGCTTACTATTCGAGCAAAGTGGGAATAATCTATCACGAGTGCCGAAGCTGTAAAGTCGGCAATAACATTGAAGCCGAAAACCTAGTGACAGGTAAACCCACGAAAGCCAAGAGGGGCAAGAAGCCCAGATTGTGCAAAACATGTGCCGGACTGCAGGAGAAAGGTCAGTGCACTCCCGGTGTCCCAAAGCCTGCCACAGTGGATAAAAAGCGTCCTGTTGAAGCCTATTACTCGAACGCCGAACTCGAACCCAAAATATATCATATTTGCCCGAACTGCTACCTCGGCAACAACATTGAGGAGCTGAATCTAAGCGACGGTAAACCTCAGGGAGCCGAATTGTGCCAGAATTGCGCCAGACTGCGTGATAAAGGTAAATGCGTTTCCGGCACCATGGACCCAGCCAGCTAAAAAGTGTGCGTCCCGTAGGCGATGGGAGGACTCGCAAACTCAGGCGGGTACTCAAACTTCTTCTCCACCAGCTTCACCATCTGCCGCCCCAGGTCTCTAGCCGCCTGTTTGCCCTTCTCCAGCTTGTTGACATCGCCCTTAGCCCCACCGTAACCAGCGACAAAGTTGGCCGGCAGCATGCGGTGGCAGACGATATAGAAATACCAGTCCTTCAATGCGTCGACAAGCCCCATGCTACCAGCAACGGCGATAACGCCGCCCACCTTGTTGGCCAGGTTCCTATCGGGGTGGCCCAGGGGCATGGAGCGGTCCATTACCGTCTTGGCCTGGGCGGTCATGGCGTAGAAGTATATCGGCATGCCGAAGATGATGCCGTCGGCGGCTAAAAGCTTATCGTATAGCTCCTGCATATCGTCCTTGATGTGGCACTGGCCGTCCTTCATGCAGGTCCAGCAGCCATCGCAGGGCTCTATGTTCTTGCCCGATACGCTATAAAGTTCTACCTCGGCCCCCTCGGCCTTAGCTCCCTGGAGGGCATCACCCAAAAGAATCTCGGTGTTCCCCTTTTTGCGGGGACTGCAGGAAACAGCTAAAATCTTCACCTTTGCTCTCCTTCCTTAGCTTTCTTCTGTAGCTCGTAGAGTTTGTTCAGGGCTTCCAGCGGGGTCAATGAGTTGATGTCCAGATTCTCCAATTCTTCCATTAGCGGCGATTTCGGCCCCAAAAGCGGCAGCTGCTGGGGCGCCGCCTTCTTACGGCGTTTGACGGAAGCCTGCTTGCTGCCGTCCTCTAGTTCGGCCAGGACCTCGCTGGCGCGGTGCACCACCGATTTGGGCAGTCCGGCCAGCTTGGCCACATGGATGCCGTAGCTGCGGTCAACGCCACCGGGGACAATCTTGTACAAGAAGGTAACCTCTCCCTTGTCCTCGGCGACGGCAACGTTGAAGTTCTTGACCCGGGGCAGGAAATTGGCCAGCTCCACCAGCTCGTGGTAGTGGGTGGCAAAGAGGGTCTTGGCTCCCAGCCTGGGATAGGAATGGATATACTCGGCGACGGCGCGGGCGATGGAAAGCCCGTCATAGGTGCTGGTGCCCCGCCCGATTTCGTCCAGGATGATGAGGGAGCGGGGGGTGGCGTTATTCAGGATATTGGCCGTCTCCACCATCTCCACCATGAAGGTAGACTGCCCCGCGGGCAGGTCTTCCCGGGCGCCGATGCGGGTGAATATTCGGTCGACCAAACCGATGGTGGCCGAGGCGGCGGGGACAAAGCTGCCGACCTGGGCCAGTAGCACAATCAGGGCAGCCTGCCTGAGGTAAGTCGACTTGCCCGACATGTTAGGGCCGGTGAGGACGATAAGCTGGGCGTCATCGTTGGAGAGAAAGGTATCGTTGGGGACGAAGCTGTTTTCGTCCAGGGTCCTCTCCACCACGGCGTGGCGCCCTCCGGAGATGTCTATGGTGTTTTCCTCGGTCAGTCTGGGGCGGACATAGCCATAGCGCACGGCGACCTCGGCTAAAGAGGAGAAAACATCGATATCGGCTAAAGCCAGCCCTGAAGCCGAGATGCGTTCTGAAGACGCCCCCACCTGGCCGCACACCTGGCGGAAAAGCTGGGCCTCAAGCTCGGCGATTCTATCCTGGGCGTTTAAAATCAAAGACTCGTATTCCTTGAGCTCAGGGGTGAAGAAGCGCTCGCCCCCGACTAATGTCTGCTTGCGGATATAGTCGGCGGGCACCTGGGACAGGTTGGGCTTGGATACCTCGATATAGTAGCCGAAGACCTTGTTAAAGCCCACTTTCAGCGACTTTATCCCCGTCTTTTCCCTCTCTTTACGCTCCAAATCGGCCAGGTACTGCTTAGCGTTTTTAGACGACTGGCGCAATTCATCCAATTCCTCGGAGAAGCCTTTTCTTATCACCCCACCCTCGTCGAGAGAGCCCGGCTGCTCCACGATGGCTTTGGCAATCAACGCCACCACCTCGGGGCAGGTCTTCAGCTCCTTTTTAAGCCAGCCTATCGGCTCTAAGAGCTCTATAATTTTAGGTATAATTTCTAAGCTGCGGCGGAGGGCGATTAGCTCGCGGGGGAGGGCAATGCCGCCCTTGATGCGGTTAATCAAGCGTTCGATATCGGCGACATCACCTAAAGAAGATATAACCTGGCGGCGGGCCAGGGTATTAGCGGCAAACCACTCGATGGCGTCCTGCCTCTTGTTCAGCTCGGTTATATCAAGCAGGGGCTGACCCAGCCAGCGCCGCAGTAGCCTGCCCCCCATCGCCGTTTTGGTCAGGTCGATGATGGATAAGAGCGAGCCATCCAGAGCGCCGGAGCGGCTGCCCTGAAAAAGCTCTAAATTTCTTTGGGTCTGCACGTCCAGGGCCATAAAGGAATCGGTAGAATAAGTGGCAAGGCGGTTGAGCTGTCCCAGCACCCCTTTCTGCGTCTCCTGGATGTAGTGGACAACAGCGCCGGCGGCCCTGACCGCCAGGGGCAGGTGAGAACAGCCGTAGCCGTCCAGGGTGGCTACACCGAAGTGGTCGAGAATGGTCTGGCGGGCGACCTCAAGCTCAAAGTGGTAGTCCTCAAGGCGGGTCACCGGAGCCGCCAGCCCCAGAGCGGGGAGATCAGCGTCCTCGGCGGCGATAATCTCGGAGGGCTTTAGCCTCTCCAGCTCGGGAATGAGGCGGTGGCGGGGAAGCTGGGTGGTAGCGAACTCGCTGGTGGTTATGTCAACATAAGCCAGCCCTATTTCTTCCTCGCTCCAGACCAGGCTGACCAGATAGTTATTGCTCTTGCTGTCGAGGAGGCTGGGCTCGACCACCGTGCCCGGGGTTACCAGCCGGACGACCTCGCGCTCCACCAGGCCCTTTGTTTCGCCGGGTTTGGTCACCTGCTCGCAGATAGCCACCTTGTAGCCCCGGCTTATCAGCCGCGCCAGGTAGTTGTCCAGGGCGTGATAGGGGATGCCCGCCATCGGCACCTTGTGAGCCTTGCCCATACTCCGTGAGGTTAAAACAATCTCCAGCTCCCGGGAGGCAAGCTTGGCGTCTTCATCAAAGGTCTCGTAGAAATCGCCCAGGCGGAAGAAGACAATCGCCTGTGGGTACTTCTGCTTGATTTTGAGGTACTGGCGGCGGATAGGGGTCGAACCCTCTTTCATCTCAAAGACTATTCTACTAGAATTTGGGGCTAAAAAGAAGGGGGATTAAGGGGGAGACTGCCCACTTTTTAGGCGTTTGCTTTACTTCCCACCCAAATCCCACCCTATAAGGGTGGTGCCCCTTCTAAATCTCCCTTTAAAGGTTTTGCCTCACCCCGGAGGGTGGGGAAGGCCCCTAAGTTAAGGAGCGGAGCTCTTTAGGGTGGGTTGGGTGGGATGAAAGACATCGGGGGTGGGAAGGAAAAACGTTGGGGGGAGGGGTGGGGAATAAAAACCCTACACTAAACCCTTCTTCTTAAAGTAATGTATATAACCCTTAACATTACTCATCAGCTCGTAATCATCCAGGGTAGCCTTGAAACGCTCTTTAAGATAGTCCCCAACGCGGCTGATTATTGTCTCCTCGCTCTCTCCCGCCTTCAAACCGCGCCGTATAAAATCGCCGACCAACCTGGTGTTCTCCATAACCGCTAAAATCAGCTTTTCCGGCTCTTTGGCGACCGTGCCGTGAGAGTAGAAGAGAAGCTCCGGCTTTAGTTCCTTTAGATTTGCCATATCATTCAGGTAAAGCTCCATATCAAAGCTCGGCGGCGCCACCGCGGGCAGGGGAGGATAGCCGGGGCCATAGATAAGGCCCAGCGCCTCGCCGCAAAAAAGCCCCTTGGTCTTGGTATCAAAGATGGATATATGGTGGGCGGCATGACCGGGGGTATGGATTATGAGAAGCTCACGGCTGCCCAGGGTAAGCCGCTCCCCGTCCGAGACTACCTTTAGGCGCGGTGCCGGCACCGGCAGGATGGGGCCGAAGATGGACTCAAAGTCATCGCCGAATGCCATCCGGGTGCTCTTAATCAGCCGCGAAGGCTCGATGACATGCTTCGCCCCCTGCTTGTTGACCACTATCTCAGCTTTGGGAAAAGTTTTAGCCAGCCTGCCCAGCCCGCCGGCGTGGTCGAGGTGGATGTGAGTGGGAATGATATACTTCGGCTTGGAGAGCCCCAGTTCCTCGGCGGCTTCCTGGATATCGGGGACAAGCATTGCCGGGCCCGGCTCCACTATGGCGCCATCGCCGTCTTTGATAAAGTAAACGGCGAAGACAGCGTTAACACCGCTAATCCGCCCTTCAAGGCGGTAGATACCATCGGCAACCAGCTCTAATTTAGCCACAATTAGATTTAATTCTACTAGAATTGGGGGGTAAAAGGAAAGTTTTTACTTCCTACTTACTTAAAGGTGCTATACAATTCTATTATGAATAGAAAACCTCAGATAGGAAGGCGGTGAGCAGGATGAAAATTACGGCTAAATTTTCATTTGAACTCTCATTCCCCATAAAAATGCAAGGGTCATGGAATAGAAAGCCACAAAGTATAACAACCGACTTAGAGGAAATAGTTGTATATGCGCCAGCAGTATCTGCACCTCCTTGGACTGAAGAGCCAGTATGGAAGCCAGACTCCGAGCATCTTATAGGGGGAGTTAAAGGCAAGCGATTTTGGGAGGCTAAATATATAGTTATCGATATAAGACGAGACTTCCCCACCATCCCAATAGAAAAAGCAGACCAAGAAGCGTTAGTAGCTAAAGCTAGAAATATCCTATATAAAATATTGACCCTCTATAGATGGCAAGAAAGGCAACTGCAAATTAACGTAAGAAACATAGAACAGGTCGACTACCGAATATGGTATTACAATGTTGCCGGAAATCTTATAAATGCCGGACCACAAGGTGCTCAAAAGACAGGCGAAGTTCACTTAACGGTTAAAATGCTACCTAAACCTAAGGTTGATAAGTGGAATGATATTTGCCAACACCTAGCCTCTGGGACTATGCCTGAACTTCACGAAAGTCTACTTTTAGATGCTTATACTGTGGTTTCCAACGAACCACGCCGTGCTGTTTTAGATGCGGCAACAGCATGTGAAGTATTCATTGAGAATTTCTGTGAAACTGCTAGCAAGAGTAGCCCAAAGGTTGACCCAATTATATATTCAGCCTTGCAACAGAGTAAAAAGAGAGAGGGTGAGGTTTTATTTTACTTCCATGAGATGCTCAGATACTTGTTCGGACATTCTTTAAAGACTGATAAGCCAGACTTATATGAAAAGCTTTATTACTTATGCAAAACTAATAATTTTGTTAAACATGAAGGTAAGTGTCAATATAAAGAAAAAGGCAAGAAAGGTAAGATTAAAAAGGTCAACGCGCCTGAGGCTAGAGAATTCATCAAAGCGGTTGAGGATGCTATAGAATATACGAAATCTCTCGCTCGCTAGGTCACTTACTGGATAGACTAAGAACCCCCTCCCCTACCCCCTCAAAAACTTGTCCATATCCGCCGCCGCTCTCTTACCCGCTCCCATAGCGCTAATCACGGTAGCCGCGCCGGTAACAATATCGCCGCCGGCCCAGACCCTATCCTTCACCGTCTTACCCGTCTCCTCATCGGCCACCAAAGTGCCCCACTTGGTCGTCTCCAGGCCCTCGGTAGTTGAGGAGACCAGGGGATTGGGGCGGGTGCCCAGGGCTTCAACAACCATATCGACATCAATGGTAAACTCGCTGCCCTCCTTGACAACGGGGCGACGACGGCCGCTGTCGTCAGGCTCGCCCAAGGTCATCTCATAGCACTCGATGCCCACCACCCAGTTCTTCTCGTTACCCAGCATCCGCTTGGGGTTGGTCAAAAGCTTGAACTCGATGCCCTCCTCCATGGCGTTCTCCACTTCCTCACGGCGGGCGGGCATCTCCGCCTCGGAGCGGCGATAGACGATATAGACCTTATCGGCGCCCAGCCTGAGGGCACAGCGGGCCGAGTCCATGGCCACGTTGCCGCCGCCGATGACCACCACCCTTTTGCCCAGCTTGACCGGGGTATCGTACTCGGGGAAGCGGTAAGCCTTCATCAGGTTGACCCGGGTCAGGAACTCGTTGGCCGAATAG
>DAOUMQ010000045.1:0-2184 GCA_034410425.1 Dehalococcoidales bacterium
CTTCCCCTTAGCTATAGTCACCAGATTAGCGAAATCCTCAGGCTCCCTGACCGCCATATCGGCCAGCATCTTGCGGTTGATTTCAACCCCCGACTTCTTCAAGCCGTTGATAAACTGGCTGTAGGTAAGCCCCTGGGCGCGGCTGGCGGCGCTGACCCGCAGAATCCAGAGCCGCCTCATATCACCCTTTCTCTCCCGACGGTGAGCGTAGGCATAGCTCAAAGCGTGGAGCATAGACTCCTTAGCCCGGCGGTAAAGGGAATGCCGGGTCGCCCGGTGCCCCTTGGTCATCGCCAGCACTTTCTTATGTCGTCTATGGGTGGTTATACCCCTTTTTACTCGCAAGATATTCTCCTATTTCACTCCGTAGGGCAAAAGCCTCTTCATCCGTTTCCTGTCAACGGAACTTACCGGTATCGTCTCATCGAAGAGACGCCTGGTTCGCTTTGGCTTGCGGCGGCGCAGGTGGCTCTTGCCGCCCTTGACCCGCATAATTTTGCCGCTACCGGTGATATGGAAGCGGCTCTTGGCTCCCTTATGGGTTTTGATCTTGGGCACTCTTAACCTCTTTTATTTCCTCGCTTGCTTTAGCCTTCTGGGCAACCCCCGGCGAGAGGATTAGGGTCATACTCCTGCCCTCTATTACCGGCTGCCGGGCGATAGCCGCCACCCCCTGCAGGGACTCCGTCATCCTCTGCAGCAATCTCCAGCCGAGCTCAGGGTGGGTGATTTCACGCCCCCGGAACCTCACCGTCACCTTGACCTTGTCCCCCTCGTCCAGGAGCTTCTTTACCAGCCTGGTCTTGGACTCAAAATCATGGTTATCAATCTTAGGCCTAAGCCTGACCTCACGCAAAAGGGAGACCTTCTGGCTTTTCCTGAGTTCGCGCTCTTTCTTGGCCTGCTCATACCTGTACTTACCGTAATCAAGCAGGCGACATACCGGCGGTACTGCGGTAGGGGCCACCTCCACCAGGTCAAGGTCATGCCTTCTGGCCGTCTCCAGCGCTTGGTTTAAAGGCATAATCCCCAACTGCTCCCCCTTCTCACCCACCAAGCGGACTTCCCTGGCTCTAATGCCCTGGTTAACCCGTAGCGTTTTAACTATGTCCTGTGTACCTCCCCCACGCCCTTAGCACTTTCTAGAGCCAAAACTATAGCATAGAAGCCTTATGATAGTCAAGTTAGCCCTTTAACTCCTTGTCTCGATTAGCTATGGACTTGAGCACGCTCTTCTTGAAGTCGGCGAAGGGCAGCGAAGCCTGTTGCTCCCCGCTGCGAAGGCGGACGGAAACGGTGGCTTGCGCAATCTCCCGGTCGCCGACAACCAGCATATAGGGTATCTTTTCCAGTTGCGCCTGCCGAATCTTGAGGTTCACCGTCTCCGAGCGCTCGTCAACCACTGCCCGCACCCCTGCGCTCTTAAGCTCAGCCCCCAGCTTACTGGCGTATTCCAGGTGTCGGTCGGCTACCGGAATCACCATCACCTGGACCGGCGCCAGCCAGAGCGGGAAGGCACCCGCGTAGTGCTCAATCAAAAGCCCGAAGAAGCGCTCCCAGGCTCCCAGCAGAGCCCGGTGTATCATATAGGGGCGATGCTCCTGGCCGTCCTTCCCCGTATAGACCATGTCAAACCGCTCCGGAAGGTTGAAATCAAACTGTATCGTGGTCATCTGCCATTCTCGCCCCAGGGCATCCTCTATCTTGATATCTATCTTGGGCCCGTAAAAGGCGCCGCCGCCCTTATCCACCTCGTAGGCCACTTTCTGCTCGTCGAGGACCTTGCGCAGGGCCTCCTCAGCCTGTTGCCACTGCTTTTCGGTACCTATCGCCTTCTCCGGACGTGTCGAGAGGTAGACCTGGTACTTCTCAAAACCAAAAGCCTGCCACATATGGATTGAAAAACGGAATACCTCGGCAATCTCATCCTCAACCTGCTCAGGTGTGCAAATAATATGAGCATCGTCCTGGGTAAAGCCTCGCGTCCGCAATAGTCCGAGCAAAACGCCGCTGCGCTCATATCGGTAGACGGTGCCCAGTTCAGCCCAGCGTAGCGGCAAATCACGGTAGGAACGTGTCTGGGCCTTGTAGGCCAACATGTGGAAGGGGCAATTCATTGGTTTGAGATAGTACTGCTGTCCCTCAATATCAATAGGTGAGTACATATCATCTTTGTAGAAATCC
>DAOUMQ010000046.1:0-4937 GCA_034410425.1 Dehalococcoidales bacterium
GGATAAAGCCAATAAACTATTCTTCGCTGTCGGCCCGCTGACCGCTACCGGCGCTCCCTGTAGCAGCCGAATGGCCGTGGCCGCCAAGTCACCGCTGACTAACGCCGTAGGCATGGCTCTGGCCGGAGGTCATTTCCCGGCCGAGATGAAAAGGGCCGGCTACGACATGATAATCATCGAAGGCAGAGCGGAGAAGCCCACCTACATAGCCATCAAGGAGGGCGAGGTACGCTTCAGGTCGGCGGAAAAGCTGCAGGGCATGATGACCACCGACACCCAGCTTTTTATTAAGGAGGAACTCGGCGACCATAACTACCGGGTGGCCTGCATCGGCCCGGCCGGGGAGAGGCTGGTACCATTGGCCTGTATCGTCAACGAGCGCCGGGCGGCGGGCAGAAAGGGACTGGGGGCGGTGATGGGCTCCAAGAACCTGAAGGCTATCGCCGTACGCGGACACCAGAGGCCGGCTATAGCCGACGCCGAGAAGTTCAAAAAGGCGCGCCAGGCCTTTAACAAGGCGATGAGAGACAGCGAGGTGCTCTACCCCCATTTCGCCAAGGACGGCACCCCCATGATAATCGACGACATGACCAAGATGGGCATCTATTCGACCAAGAACTGGTCGGCCACCGGCGAGATCAATCTGGTCAAAGAGCAGGGCCGCGATGCCCAGCACGCCATGATAGTTACCAGCGCGCACTGCGCCGATTGCCCGGTGGGCTGCACCCAGGTCAAACTGGTCAAAGAGGGGCCCTATGCCGGTTACCTCAGCGAAGGGCCCGAGTTTGAGACGACCTACTCGCTGGGAAGCACCGTAGGCGTGGCCTATCTGCCCGCCATCATTGCCGCCGACCGGCTCTGCGACGAATACGGCATAGATACCATGTCGGCCGGGGTTACCATCGGCTTTGCCATGGAGCTCTACGAAAGGGGCATACTGACCAAGCAGGATACCGGGGGATTAGAGCTCAAGTTCGGCAACCACCAGGCTATGATTGAGATGCTGCGGCAGATGGCTTATAGAGAAGGTCTAGGCACCATTCTGTGCCAGGGCAGTAAGAAAGCGGCCGAGCAAATAGGCAAAGGCTCAGAAAAGTATGCCATGCAGATAAAGGGACTGGAATTACCCGCTTACGATGTCAGGGGGGCCAAGGCTCACGGTCTGAACTACGCCACGTCCTACACCGGAGCCGACCACAACCGGGGCTACGCCTACCAGGAAATCTTCGGCATACCCCATCCGGAAGAGGTTGATAGATTCGTCATAAAAGGCAAGGGACGGCTGACCAAGTGGAACCAGGACGTCCGTTGCGTCACCTGCGATTGCGCCACCATGTGCGCCTTTATCCTCGATATGGCCGTGCCCGATATCGCCTGTCAAAACACAGCCGACCTGGTGAGCGCGGCTACGGGTATGCGCTTCACCGCCGATGAAGTCCAGCAAATCGGGGAAAGGATAAACAATGTTGCCCGGCTTTTTAACGGCAGGGAAGGCTTTAGCCGCAAGGACGACACCTTCCCCAAACGCATCATGACCGAGGCGATTAAGGCGGGAGATTCGGCCGGCCAGCTTATCAGCCAGAAAGACCTCGATACCATGCTCGACGAGTACTACCAGGCGCGCGGCTGGGACAAAGAGGGCAAGCCGACTGCGGCCAAACTTAAAGAACTGGGCTTATGAAAGATAAATAGACAATATCCATTCTAAAAAAGTAGAAGGAGGTCAAAAATGGCCAAGGAAATCATCCTCTATAACCTAAAGCCGGAGGTAACCGACGAGGAATACAAGGACTATGTCGTCAACGAGAAAGGTCCTCTATTGGATAGCCTGCCCTCAGCCAAGAAATTCGAGATGGTCAAGATAACCGGCTCCGCCAAGGGTGATATCCCCTATAAATATGTAGGCATCCTGCACCTTTCCAGCCTGGACGACTTCTACCAGAAGGACGCCAAGTCGCCCAAGTTCCAGGAGTTCCTGGCTAAGTGGCAGACCAAGGTGGCCGACTTCCATATCCTCTTTGGCGAAGAGATATACTAGCCCGGAGGCAAAAACAGGAGGCATTTTGATGGCGAAGAAGACGCACGCTGTAATCGTCGGCGGGGGCGTGAGTAAATTCGGCGTAAGAGAAGCAACCATATTCGATATGGTTCAGGAGGCAACCAAAGCCTGCTCCGACGACATCCCGGCACTGAAGCCCGGAGACATTGATGGCCTCCTCTTTTGTTCCACAAAAGTGGGGAGGCATTCCAACGCCCTTAACACAGCACCTCTTATAGCTCACCGATTGGGATTAAAACCGACCTCGATTTGTACCCGGCTGGATACCCTCTGCGCTGGCTCCAACACGGGGATTATTCTGGCCAAGGGACTGGTGGAGAGCGGCATCGCCGAGGTAGTCCTGGTGACCGGCGCCGAGAAGAGCTATCTGCCCCAGAGATGGGAAACAAACTATACGGAACTGGCGGTCAATGACCATGACTGGGACTCGGCTATGGGCTTGGGCGTACCGCCGCCCTTCTTCGCCATGATTGCCAAGATGCATATGAAGCGCTACGGGACGACCAAGGAGCAGATGGCCCATGTCTCCGTAGCCAACTATAACTACGGCTCGACCAATCCCAAGGCGCACTTTTACCCCAAGACGCTCACCATGGAAGAGGCGTTGGAGGCACGGCTCATCGCCGACCCATTCGGTCTTTTCGACTGCTGTCCCCTAACCGATGGCGCCTCGGCGGTTATCATTGCCTCGGAGGAGAGAGCCAGGGGGCTTTCCGACCGGCCGCTGGTCTACATTCGTGGCACGGGACAGCACGCCACCCACAGCATGTCGGCCGGCTGGCCCGGCGAAACCCTGGCCGAGTGGCCTCATCTTAAGCGAGCGGCTGAGGTGGCTTACAAAAACGCTAGAGTTACCCCCAAAGATATAGATGTAGCCCAGGTCCATGACTGCTTCACCATATCCGAGATTATAGAGATGGAGGAGCTCGGTTTCTGCAAGAAGGGAGAGGGCGGTGCTTACGTAGCCTCGGGTGCCCTCAATCTGGGTAGCCAACGCCCCATAAATACCGATGGCGGCCTTATCAGCTGCGGACACCCCTTCGGTGCCTCCGGCGCCCGCCAGTCCCTCGAGCTCTGCAAGCAACTCCAGGGCAGGGCGATAAACCAGGCGAAAAATCCCAAGTTTGCCCTAGCCCATAACCTGAGCGGTGCCTGTGCCCAGCACACGGTGGTAATCTACGGCACGGAGCCAGTTGAATAAAACGTTATTAGGAGAAAGAAGATGGCGGAATTAGAAGAGGCAACAATAGTAGGGACTCCGGCTCTGGATGGAAGATATATTACCGAAATGGATATGTGGCCATTGGAATGCCCGGAATTTAATCGGCTCTATCAGTTTTACGATAACCTCAGGGAGGGCAGGTTCACCACCACCAAATGTAGGAAGTGCGGGCATATCGCTTTTCCGCCGGGGGTCATCTGCCCCAAGTGCTGGTCGGAGGAACTGGAGTGGGTAGACCTGCCCCAAAAAGCCAGGGTGGTTACCTTCACCGAGACACAGGCCGGCGCCCCCATTGGCTTTCCTCGCCCGCTAATCATGGCCTGGCTCGGCTTTGATAAAGGCAGCCCGCTCAAGCATTTGCTGGCCCGCATCGTAAACTGCGCCGAAGGCGAGCTAAAAGAAGGTGATGAAGTCAAGCTGGTCGTCTTTGAAGTCCCAGCGCACCCGATAGAGGTCAAGAAAGATACCGAGATACGCAAACGGGTATACTACGCCTTTGAGCCGGTGAAATAGGCGGTTTTAAAGGCAGGAGGCGTTAATGAAAAAGGTGGAGCAATACTGGAACCCGGTCCTGGAGACGTTGCCGCGGGAGAAGCTACGGCAGTTACAGCTAAAGAAGTTCAAGAGCATCCTCAAGTGGGCTTATGAAAACTCGCCGTTCTATCAGCGCCTTTATAAAGACGCTGGCCTTGAGCCCGGCGATATCAAAACGCTGGACGATATCGGCAAAGTCCCCAAGACGGAAAAGGCGATGCTCCGAGAGGCGCAGGGCCGAGAGCCTTACCCCTACGGCAGTATACTCTCCGTGCCCTTAGAACAGGTAACCGAATACCGCCAGACCAGCGGCACCACCGGCCAGCCAGTCTATCACCCGGAGAGCTGGCAGGACTGGGAGTGGTCGGCCGAGTCATGGGCTTACGCCCTCTATGCTCAAGGCTATCGCGACTACGACCGGGTGTTTTTGCCCTTCGGCTACAGCGTCAACATCGCCTTCTGGGCGGGCCACTACGCCGCTGAGAAAATAGGTTGTGAGGTCGTTCCCGGCGGCGTGCTCAATACCGAGGCCAGGTTGCTCAAGATGCAGGAGCTAAAGACCACCGCCCTCATGGCCACCCCCACCTATATCTTGGGCATGGCCGACACGGCTAGGAAAAAACTGGGTCTGGACCCGGCCAAAGACCTACCCTCCTTCAAATTCACTTCCTGCACGTTCCATCCAGCATCCAGCCAAGCCTTCGCATGCACATTAGTAGGCACGTTACTCCACCATGTTTCATCACGATACGCACTCATCGGCAAATTATCGCCGATAATACCATCCATCCTTGCAAAACTAAGCTTAACAACACCCGTGAATGAAGCCCTAAACTTCAGATAACCAGTAAGCCCGCCATACTTAGAAACAGACCTTGGCGAAACAGTCCTTCTTGCACAGTTAAGACACAACAGCTTAGTAGGGTCGCCTGTAGAAACGTCCGGAACCATGCAATCCCTACAATACAAGCGTCCACATCTTTGACATCGCCTAAGATAACTGTATGGAAGAACTCTACCGCAGATTCCACATTCATCCTTAAGGGGCATCTGAACCACATATGAAGTTGAGGCAGTGTCTGCTAATTATAGCTAAAACTCTTGATATAAACTTCACTTGGA
>DAOUMQ010000047.1:0-8760 GCA_034410425.1 Dehalococcoidales bacterium
GTTTAACCCCGCGGTCGCCAAACAGGCGGGTAAGGACGCGATGGGCGATAGTCGCCCCTACCTGAGACTTTATATCATCGCCGATAATGGGCAGGCCCCTGTCCTCGAAGCGCTTCTGCCAGTACTTCTCCCGGGCAGTAAAAACGGGAATGCAGTTGATAAAACCGCAGCCGGCGGTAAGCACCTGCTCTATATACCACTTGGTGGCTTCCTCACTGCCCACCGGCAGATAATTAAGGACCACGTCGGTGTGGGTCTCTTTGAGGATTTTAACGATATCGGCGGTGGGCCCCGGTGCCTTCTCTATTATCTTAGATAGATAAAGGCCCAGCCCGTCATGGGTCATGCCCCGATTGACCTTAACCCCGGTAGTGGGCACCTCGCAGAACTTAAAGGTATTATTGGGCGGGGTAAAGATAGCCCGGGCCAGGTCCTTGCCTACCTTGTTCTTATCAATATCAAAGGCGGCCACGAAATTGATATCATGGATATGATACCCGCCCAGGTTGACATGCATCAGTCCGGGGACGAATTCATCATCTTTGGCTTTAGCGTAGTAGTGGACGCCCTGAACCAGGGAAGAGGAACAGTTGCCCACTCCTACTATGGCTACATTTATCTTGCCCAATGTCTAATTGCCTCCTTTCAACAACCGCACCTGCGGGAAAAGGCACCAACCTCTTTAGAAGTTCTCTGGTAACATCTAGCGGAGGTTAGCGCCGAGAATACTCCCTGGCACAGCAAGTAGGAGCTTTAAGCTCCTACCACACTCTGTTGCCTATACTTGAAGAGGGCTTAATTGCTCTGCCCCTCTAGCCTAAAGTCAATCGGCCGAACCGATTAGCCCTGGCCAATCCTGAATACTTTCGTTCCGCACGAAGGGCACACCCCTCTAGTCGCTGGCCTGCCGTTCTTCAGGGTAACCTTCTGGGGATCCTTCATCTCTACCTTCCGGCGGCACTTAAAGCAATACGCCTGCAACTAAATCACCCCCTTCTTGAGTATCGGTTGAACTATACCCCTATTAAGGCAGGCTGTCAAGTCTTATCAAGGGGAAAAAACCTTCTCCGGACGCCATTGTCCCCTCTCGGCATCAAAGGATAGCATGCCCAGAAAAGAGCCGTCACGGTTATAAACGCGGCAGTGATTGCCAGAATCAGGAGCCGGCAGACCGCTATCATTATCCAGAACCAGGGGGCGGCCGTTCTTGATATCTTCTTCGGTGGTGCCATCGACCACCACTGCCGCCCAGTTAAGGAGGACAATATCTATGGGATAGATAAAGCGCTGCCAGTAGCCGTGCTCAAAAGCGTCCTCAAGCTGGGGCAGGGAAACGGCGTCGTCAAGGCTGAAGAGGCCGCACCTCAGGCGGGACAGGCTCTTCAGGTTGGCGCCGCAGCCCAGAAGCTGCCCCAAATCGTGGGCCAGCGAGCGGATATAGGTGCCCTTGCCGCACTCAACTTCTATGGTGGCTATCGGCGGCCGCCAGCGGCTAAGCTCCAGGCGGTAAATATGCGCCGGCCGGCTCTTCCTGGCCACCTGGATGCCGGAGCGCGCCAGTTGATAGAGCGGCCTGCCGCCGTGCTTGACGGCGCTGTACATGGGAGGGGTCTGCTTTATCCGGCCGCGAAAGGAATCCAGCGCCGAGAGCAGCTTTTCCCGGCTGACTACGGAGGGGTCTCCCCGGCTGGTAACTTTACCGGTGGCATCATAGGTATCGGTGGCGGCGCCGAATTCAACTTGAGCCCGGTAGAGCTTTTGGGTATCCTGCAAAAACTGGACCAGGCGCGTCCCCTGCCCCAGGCAGACCGGCAGAACGCCGCTAGCCGCCGGGTCGAGGGTGCCGGCATGCCCCACGCGCTTCTCCCCGCTCAAGCGCTTCACCAGGGAGACAATGCTGAAAGAGGTCTTGCCCAGGGGCTTATTGATATTCAGGATGCCGTCCATCAGTCACCATGCTGTTCTGGAGTGGTATCAGCGCTGACCTCGTCAATCAGCTGCAGGAGGTGAGCCCCCCGCTCAATGGAATCGTCCCAGTGAAAGCTCAGCTCGGGGATACGGCGCATCCTCAAGCTTTTAGCCAGCTTATTGCGGAAGAAGCCGCTAGCCGCCACCAGGCCTTTCAGCGTCTCCTCCCTATCCGCCTCACTGCCCATACCGCTGACGAACACCTTGGCATAGCGCAGGTCGGCGGAGGTGGAGACCTCGGTCACGGCCACGAAACTGGCCAACCGGGGGTCCTTGACCTGGCGCTGAAGCAACTGGCTGAGTTCCTGGCGAATAAGGTGATTCACCCGCTCGATGCGATGTGCCATGACCTCCGCCCCCTAGCTAGACCTCTCCTTGCGGAAAAGCTCCAGCACATCGCCGACCTTAAAGTCGTCAAAGCCTTCAACGCCCACGCCGCACTCATAGCCGGAGGCTACCTCCTTAACATCGTCCTTAAAGCGCCTCAGGCTGTTGACCGTAGACTCGGCTACCACCTTCTCGCCGCGCCGCACCCGTACCTGGGCGCCCCGGCTAATCTTGCCCTCGTTAACGTAGACGCCGGCCACCTTGGTCTTCTTGCTGCTGGGAAAGACCTCCCTTATCTCGGCCCTGCCCTCAACAACCTCGACATAGGTGGGCTCTAACATGCCTTTGAGGGCCTTCTCCACGTCGTCCACCAGGTTGTAAATAACATCGTAAGAACGGATGTCAATGCCCTCAACATCGGCCAGGCGCTTGGCCCCGGCCTCAACACCGGTGCCGAAGCCGATGACAAGCCCCTTGGAGGCAATGGCCAGCATCACGTCGCTCTCGGTGATATTGCCGCTGCCGCTGTGGATAATCCTGACCTGTACCTTCTCCGTGGCCAGCCTTTCCAGGGAGCTTCTTATCGGCTCAATACTGCCCTGGACATCGACCTTGAGGACGACATTGAGCTCCTTTACCTGTCCGGCGCTTATCTGGTCGTAGAGGTTATCCAGGCTAACCGCCCGGGGCTGTGCCTCCTGCTGGTGCTTCTGGATTAGAGCCCTTGCCTGGCTCTCGCCAGCCACGGCGGTCAGGGTATCGCCCACCTGAGGCAGGCTGGCCAAGCCCAGGATTTCCACCGGCATGGCCGGCTCCGCCTTTCTCACCCGCTTGCCGGTATCGTTGAACATCGCCCTCACCCGGCCCCAGGTACTGCCGGCCACCACCGTGTCCCCGACCTTGAGGGTCCCGTTCTGAATGAGAACCGTGGCTAATGGCCCCTTGCTCTTGTCCATCTCGGCCTCAACGACCACGCCCACCGCGGCTTTAGAGGGGTCGGCCTTTAGCTCCTCCATCTCGGCCACCACCAGCAGGTTCTCCAGCAGTTCGGAGATGCCCTTCTTCTCCTTGGCCGAAATGGGGACGCAGACGACGTCGCCCCCCCACTCCTCGATAAGCAGACCGGCATCGGATAGCTGCTGTTTTACCGTCTCCGGGTTAGCCTCCGG
The DNA here is from genome assembly GCA_034410425.1 of Dehalococcoidales bacterium. Classification (GTDB taxonomy): domain Bacteria; phylum Chloroflexota; class Dehalococcoidia; order Dehalococcoidales; family BS750m-G39; genus DUEC01. Next base: position 3,465 of record DAOUMQ010000047.1, read on the forward strand.
TTTGTCAATCTTATTAATGGCCACCACGATGGGCACGCCGGCGGCGCGGGCATGGTCGATAGCTTCTAAAGTCTGTGGCATCACCCCGTCGTCAGCCGCCACCACCAGGATGGTGATATCGGTCACCTGGGCGCCGCGGGCCCGTATGGCGGTAAAGGCTTCATGACCGGGGGTATCCAGGAAGGTAATCTTCTGCCCGTTTATCTCCACCTGATAGGCGCCGATATGCTGGGTAATGCCCCCGGCCTCGCTGTCCATGACATTGGTCTGCCTTATAGCGTCCAGGAGGCGGGTCTTGCCGTGGTTGACATGACCCATAATGGTAACCACCGCCGGGCGGAGCTGCATAGCGCCGAGTTCTTCGCCCTTGGGCCGATAGCGCCGGCTCTCCCCGGCCCGAGCCGCCCGGGACTCGGGCTTGGCTTCATAGCCAAGATTGGCGGCGACGGCGGCGGCAGTCTCATAGTCGATGACCTGGTTGATATTGGCGAAGATGCCGTTCCTCATCAACTGCTTGATAATGTCTATGGCGCTGACCTGCAAAAGCTCAGCCAGATGCCTCACAGCTACTGATTGAGGAATCTCAACCGATTTCGCCTTGGCTTCAGCTGGTTCGCTCTTCTTGGCCACCAAATCGCTCCTTATTCCAGTTCCCTGCCGTACTTAATAAGCCGCTCCCGATTATCTTCAGTAAGCGCGGCGCGCAGGGTATGTTCCAGCCGACCTTTTCTAAGCCCAGTTTCCCAGCACTCTAACGTTGGGCAGAGGTAGGCGCCACGCCCGGCTTTCCTACCGCTGGTATCAACCTCAACGCCGTCGGCGGTACGCACCAGACGTACCAGCTCCCGCTTGGCCCTTACCTGACCGCAGGCAACACAGGTCCGCTGTGGTATATGCTTAACCGAAGCCGGCTTAATACTCTTCTCCCTCGTCTTCGTCAAAGATTTCTGTCTCCCGGCGCTGTTTCTTGATTCTGACGCCGTCATCGGCGCTGCGCTCATAGGCGCCCTTCTTTTTCTTTTTCCTCGATTTAGCCACCGACTTGGTCGGCCCCGAGACTAAAACGTCCTCGGCAAACCGAAGCCGGGCTTTCTCTCCCGCAGCCTGCGGCTCCAGGAAAGGCTCCGGGGGGATAAGGGTGGTATCAAGAACGGTCGCCGGCTCCGGCTCTGCTTTAGCCTCTTCCTCAGGTGCCGGGGCTTCTTCTTCAATGACCGGCAGTTCGGCGACAGGCTCTTCCAGCTTGGCTTTTTCAGCGGGCTCTGGCTTGGCCTTGGTCAGCTTTTCCTCCTCGGCGGTGGAGACGCTCTTTATGTCAATCCGCCAGCCGGTGAGCTTAGCCGCCAGCCGGGCATTCTGCCCCTCCTTGCCGATGGCTAAAGACAATTGCTTATCAGGGACAACCACCGTGGCTATCCCCCCGTCCTTGTCCAGCGCCACGCTTATTACCTGGGCCGGACTGAGGGCATTGGCGATGAAGGCGGAGACATTGGAGTCCCACATGACCACATCCAGCTTCTCGCCGTTCAGCTCTCTCATAATGTTCTGTATTCTGATACCGCGGAGACCGACGCAGCAGCCGACCGGGTCAATGCCCTCCTGGCGTGCCGCCACCGCTATCTTACTGCGATAGCCAGCCTCGCGGGCGATGGCTTTCAGTTCGACGGTGCCGTTAAGGACCTCGGGCACCTCCAGCTCAAAAAGACGGCGCAGTAAATCGGGGTGTGAGCGGGAGACTACCACCTGAGGTCCCCGGCCGGTCCGCATCACCTCAAGGAGATAGACCTTGAGCCTCTGGCCGATACGATACCTCTCGGTGCGCACCTGCTCGGCGGCAGGGAGAATTGCCTCGGCTCTACCCAGGTCAACGAAGAGCTGCCTGGGCTCGATGCGCTGCACTAAGCCAGTGACAACATCGCCCTCTTTATCCGAATATTCCTCAAAGATGGCGCTATGCTCCGCCTCGTGGAGGCGCTGGAGAATGACCTGCTTGGCCGTTTGGGCGGCAATGCGCCCGGCGTTGCGCGGAGTGGCTTCCACCATGACCTCGTCACCGAGCTGGGCATCGGGGTTGATATTGTTCGCTTCAGCCAGCGATATTTCACGGCGCGTATCCGTGGGCTGCTCGACCACGGTTTTCTCCGCCCACACCCTCACCCGACCCGTAGCCGGGTCAATCTTGACCTCGATATTCTGGGTGGGACCAAAATTGTCCTTGCGGTAGGCCGATACCAGCGCCGTCTCCACAGCGGAAAGGACCACTTCTTTGGGCAGGTTCTTCTCCGCCGAGAGCTGCGTTATCGCCAGCATAAATTCGCTCTTCATCCCGGTTTCAAGGCCTCCATAATTAAAAAAGTGGGTTCCCAGCCCCACTTAACAAGAAATTTTATCTAATTCGTAAGCCAATTGTAAGTATACCACAATCGGCCCCAGGATGCAATACCCGATAGGGGATGTTCGAAGCAGGTTTCTCTAATCTGGGTGAGCAGAGCCTACGGAGGGCGGGCTCAGGGTGGGAAGAAAAACTTAAAGGGGCGGGGCGGCAACACTTCGCCTAGAAATTCCCCTGGCACTTAAGCTATAATGAAAAAGCAGTCGGAAGGCAAGAACTTGGATACCAAAAAGCTAAAAAACACAGTCGTCGCCGAAGTAGAAGCCCGCCAAAAACAGCTCCGTGATTTGAGCCTGAAAATCCACTCTCACCCCGAGCTAGGTTTCAAAGAAGTCAAGGCAGCCGCCTGGCTCAGCCAATACCTGGAGGAAAACGGCTTCTCCATAGAGCTGGGCACCTGCCAGCTAACCACCGCTTTCCGGGGGAGCTACAGAGAGGGCAGGCCGGCTATCGCCATTCTGGCCGAATACGACGCCCTCCCCGAGATTGGCCATGCCTGCGGCCACAACCTGATAGCCGGCAGCGCCGTTGGCGCCGCCGTGGCCTCAAAGGCGGCTATCGACCAGCTGGGCGGCAGCGTCCTGGTTATCGGCACCCCCGCCGAAGAGCTATACGGGGGCAAGATAATAATGGCCGAGCGGGGAGCCTTTGATAAGGTAGACGCGGCCATGATGGTGCACCCCAGCGGGCATGATTCGGCCACCATCAAAGCCCTGGCCTGCCTCAGTCTGGAAGTCCAGTTCCTGGGCAAAGCCGCCCACGCGGCAACCCGCCCCGAAACCGGCATCAACGCCCTGGAGGCAATGCTCCTCTCCTTCGCCGCCATAAATTCGCTCCGCCAGCACATCAAGGACAAGGCCCGTATCCACGGCATCATCACCGAAGGCGGGGAGGCGGCTAACGTCGTTCCCGCCCGCAGCGCCGGTAAATTTCTGGTGCGCGCCGAGGACGATGCCTATCTTGACGAGCTAAAGGAGAGGGTGCTGGACTGCTTTGTCGGCGCCGCCACCGCCACCGGCGCCCGCCTGGAATACCAGTGGGGCAAGGAGCGCTATGCCCCCATGCGCAACAACCCGACCCTGGCCAAGCTATTCCAGCAGAACATGCAGTCACTGGGGCGCAAGGTGCAGCTGACCGCCTCCGGCCGGGTGGGCAGCACCGATATGGGCAATATCAGCCAGATAGTACCCAGTATTCACCCCACAGTAGCTATAGTTTCGGCGGAGGTAGCCTCGCACTCACCGGATTTCGCCCTGGCGGCCGCCTCCGAGGCCGGTATCAAGGGGATGCTTGACGCCGCCAAGGCTATGGCGATGACGGTCGTCGACCTGCTGGCCAGCCCGGAAACATTTACCAAAGTTAAAGAAGAATTCGGCAGGGCAGATAGCTGAAGCGCTTGTCAAACAGCGCCCCCCTGGTCTAATATTATATAGATTTAAAGGAGAGTTTATGGAAGCCTATCTGGGCATTGATGTCGGCTCGGTAACCACCAAATTCGCCGTGCTCAACAAGGATGACGAGCTGGTCGCCCACCTTTACCTGCCCACGCAGGGCAAGCCCATTGAGATGACCCAGCAGGGACTGGCCCAGATCAAAGAGCAACTGCCCCCGGAGGTGAATATCGGCGGCGTGGCTACCACCGGCAGCGCCCGCTACCTGGCGGGGGTCCTCGTCGGCGCCGACCTGGTCAAAAACGAGATTACCAGCCACGCCTTAGGCGCCCTGCACTACTTCCCCAGGGCGCAGACGGTCATTGAAATCGGGGGGCAGGACAGCAAGATTATCATTATCCGGGAGGGCATGGTGACCGACTTCGGCATGAACACGGTATGCGCCGCCGGCACCGGCAGCTTCCTCGACCACCAGGCACAGCGCCTCAATATGAGCATCGAGCGCTTCAGCCAGAGAGCGCTTGACAGCACGGCACCGGTGCCCATCGCCGGGCGCTGCACCGTTTTTGCCGAATCGGACATGATACACAAGCAGCAAAGCGGCTACCGCACCGAGGACATTATCTACGGGCTGTGCCAGGCACTGGTGCGCAACTACCTTAACAGCGTCGGCCTGGGCAAGGATATTCAACCCTCGATAATATTCCAGGGCGGCGTCGCCTTTAACCAGGGCATAGTCAAGGCGCTCCAGGAAGAGCTTGAAACCGAAGTGATTGTGCCATCCCACCATGAGGTGATGGGGGCGATTGGCGCCGCCCTGCTGGTCCATGAAGAGATGGCTGAGAGCCGGAACGGAAGCAGGTTCAAGGGATTTGAGGTAAGTGTGATAAAGCGATGATGATTGCCGTTGATGCCGCCGGCGGGGAGAACGCCCCCCGGGAAATAGTCAAAGGGGCCATTAAAGCCGCCCAGGAATACGAGGTCGATATTGCCCTGGTGGGCAATAAATCCATACTCCATGTGATGGCCGGCCGCCAGATAAGGAAGCTGAACCTCAAGATTATCGAAGCCAAGGAGGTCATCGCCCCCACCGAGTCCCCGATGAAGGCGGTCAAAAGCAAGCCAGACTCCTCGATAGTGGTCGGCACCAACCTGGTAAAGGACGGCGTCGCCTCCGCCTTTGTTTCCGCCGGCAACACCGGCGCCGTACTGGTCTCCAGCTTCCTAAAGCTGGGCAAGATAAAGGGCATTGAGCGCCCCGCCCTGGGCAGCTTCATTGACCTCACCCCCTCCACCCCCCTCCTGCTCATCGATTCCGGCGCCAACGCCGAGTGCCGGCCGAGCCACCTGGTCCAGTTCGCTCACCTGGGCTCAATCTACGTTAAAAACCTGCTGGACATAGAAGCGCCGCGCGTCCGCCTGCTCAGCACCGGCGAAGAGGAAACCAAAGGCAACCGCCTGGCCCAGGAAAGCTACAGCCTGCTAAAGAAGACCAAGCTGAACTTCCTCGGCA
>DAOUMQ010000048.1:0-4671 GCA_034410425.1 Dehalococcoidales bacterium
AAAGCCGAACACCTCGTTCCGGGCGGCGTTGGGGTAGACCCGCAGTAAAATCTTGGCCCCTCTCCCCGAAACAGACACCGATTATTCTTCGCGGCGACCGCCCATGCCCAGGGCGATAGTAATTAAAAAGAGAAGGGCTGATATCCAGAACCAGAACTCGTAGAAGGCAAGGCTGAGCGGGATATCGGCTAGAAAATCCGGCCCAAAGTAAGTGAGAATGCCCATCACCATACAAAGGAACGCAAAAATACCGGTCAGCACAGCTAAACCTCTCATGATAAAACCTCCTTTAAAAGAATGATGGACGGTAATATCTCTATCATTTAAGACAAGACCAGATTATCATCAAAACCGGACTGGCTGAAAAGCCTTTTAATTTAAGCCCGGCTAGATTACTCGTTGCGGCTCACGCCGAGGGCGATAGTGGCGACAAATAGAATGCCCGATATCCCGAACCAGAATATCAGGTCGAACCCCTCCCTGAAGGGCCCGATCACCTCCGAATAAATGAGAATGCCCATAATGGCGCACAGCGAGGCAAAGATAATCATAACACCGCTCAGCAATCCCATGATAGAACCTCCTTCTTGTTGGTGCCACTAATGGCTTTAAATAAACCCCTGGCTTTATTTTAGCCTGTAGTTGCTTTATAATTAAAGGTTGTTAGGTTAAGTTAATTAGTTAGAGGTAATGATAGCATGAAGCTAACCAAAAATCTATACTTTTTCCCGGAAAAGGGAATGATGGACAGCAATACCTATGTCATTAAGGATAAGACCACCATTATCATCGACACCGGGCTTACTCAATTTTTGCCCGAACTGCTCCAGGACTTGGGCCGGGACGGCATCGACCCCAAGGATATAGATATAATCACCAATACCCACCTCCACGGCGACCACTGCTGGGCCAATGAAGCCTTCAAGAAGGTCTCGGAAGCCAAGATAGTCCTCCACCCCAGCCAGAAAGATTCCTGGGACAAGACCGTCAACCAGACGTCCCGGTTCTTCGGCCTCCCCGCCGTGGAGTTCACCCCGGACAGCTTCTTCGATGACAACAGCCTGAACACCGGAGAGTTGGAATTCGAGCTTATCCCCTCCCCGGGGCACTCCCCCGATAGCATCTGCTTTTACTGCCCGAGCCAGAAAGCCCTCATTTGCGGCGATGTCATCTTCAGCCAGAACACGGGGCGGGTCGACCTGCCCGGCGGCAGTGCCAGCCAGCTCAAGCAGTCTATAGATAGACTATCACAGCTGGACGTTGAGTACCTGCTCCCCGGGCACATGGACATCGTCGTCGGCAGTGAAAAGGTGAAGAAAAACTTCGACTTCATCAAGCAGTACGTGCTCGGCTATCTCTAAAGGGAAAGGCAGGCGATGGCAGAATCTTTTGAACTGGGACCAATCAGGCCGCCAAGCGAGGCCAGTTCCCTGCTCATCCGGGTAACCAGGAACTGTCCCTGGAACCGGTGCAAGTTCTGTCATATCTACAAGGGGAAAAGGTTTGAGCTGAGGCCGGTGGAGGAGATAAAGCAGGAGATACTGACCGTCAAGGCGATAGTGGACAAGCTGCAGAAAATCTCCCGGGAGTCCGGCTACGGGGGCAAGGTGGAGGAGGTGGCGGCGGCTGTCCTCAACGGCCCCCCCAATGAAATCTATTTCAACGTCGCCCTCTGGCTCTACCACGGCGGCACCAGCGCCTTCCTCCAGGACGCCAATACCCTGATTATGAGGACGCCCGACCTGGTCGAGGTGCTGAAGTTCTTAAAGAAAACACTGCCCACCATCACCCGGGTGACCAGCTACGGGCGCTCTAAGACGGCGGCTAAAAAGAGGCTAGAGGAACTCATCGCCCTCCGCGAGGCCGGGCTCTCCCGGCTGCACATCGGGCTGGAATCGGGCTACGACCCCCTGCTTAAATACATGGACAAGGGAGTCACCGCCGCCGAGCACATCGCCGGCGGCAAGAAGATAGTAGCATCGGGCATCTCCCTGTGTGAATATGTCGTCCTCGGGCTGGGCGGGAAAAATATGTGGCGGGAGCACGCCACCGAGACCGCCCGCGTTTTGAGCGAGATTAACCCTGAATTCATCCGGGTCAGAACCCTGACCACCAAGGAAGGCATGCCCCTGCACGAGGAAGTGAAGAGCGGCAAATTCGTGCGGGCAACCGACGAGGAGATTATCGTCGAGGAAAAACTGCTCATCGAGAACCTAAACTGCCACTCGTACTTTGTCAGCGACCATATCACCAACCTGCTCCAGGAGGTCGAGGGCAAGCTGCCCGAGGACAAAGAAAAGATGCTGGATACTATCGCTCGGTTCCAGTCCCTATCGGCGGATGAGAGGCACAACTTCAGGGTGGGCAGAAGGGTCGGTATATACGAGCGGCTGGATGACATGGATAACCTGCGCAAGCATAGCGTCGCCGAGCACGCCATCAAGAAGCTCAGCAACAACGGCGACCGGGTAGACGAAGAGACGATATACGGCTTGATGGAAAGGTTCATATGAGCCTGGAGCAAGATATCGGCAACCTGCTCCGCCAGAAGGGGCTGACCCTGGGGGTAGTGGAATCAGCCACCGGGGGGCTGGTATCCCACCGCATAACCAATGTCGCCGGCAGCTCGGACTACTTTAAAGGCTCGGTGACCGCCTACAGTAACGAGGTCAAGAGCCAGGTAGTAGGCGTGAGCGAGGATACCATCAACCAGTACGGCGCGGTGAGCCCTCAGGTAGCCGAAGAGATGGCAGAGGGGGGCAAAAACCTCCTGGCCACCGATATATGCCTGGCCGATACCGGCATCGCCGGGCCCGGCGGGGCCACCCCAGGAAAACCGGTGGGGCTGTTCTATATCGGCTTGTCCCACGGGGAAAGGACCTCCAGCCAGAAGCATATCTTCAGCGGAGACCGGGAACAGAACAAAAAGAGTGCCGCCGAAGCGGCCCTGCTCTGGCTGAAAGAATACCTTTTGAGCTTGAAATAGAGATTGGATTATGCTACAAGAGAAAAAGGTGGTCACCTGCTTCCTAGAATCGGAGGACCAGATACTGCTCCTGCGCCGCAGCCAGCAGGTCGGCAGTTACCAGGGAAGGTGGGCCGGGGTCAGCGGCTATATAGAGACCACCGCCGACGAGCAAGCCCTGACCGAGATAGCCGAAGAAACCAGCCTCTCCGCCGAAGAGGTGAAACTGGTAAGAAAGGGCAAACCCTTAGCCGTTGAAGACAAAAAGCTGGGCGTCAGGTGGATAGTCCACCCCTATCTATTCCAGATAAAGGACAGGGACAAAATAAAGATTGACTGGGAGCACAAAGAGGCAAGGTGGATAGCCCCCCGGGAGATAAACAATTACCCGACCGTGCCCGAGCTCAAAGAGACACTGGCCCGGGTGCTATAATATAAAAGGAGGTAGAGATGAAAAAGTCTATAGTCAAGGTAGCCTGCGCCGTCTTCATACTGCTCATGGTCGTAGCCGGCGCCTCCGCCTGCAACAGTACAACGGTAGACCGAATCACGGGGGGCGCCCTGCAGGCCATAGTCGACGACGATTATGAAGCCTATATGGGGTACTTCATTCCCTCCGACAGGGAGTATTTGACCGAACTCGAATTCCACGACACCAACCGACTAATAGGAGAGATCGTCGGCGAATACATAAGCAACGAATTCTTGGGGGCGGGCGAGCAATATGGCTACCTCACTGTTACCTACAATGCTGATTACAGCGAAGAGCCGGCAGGTGTTACCATCATCTTTTTCTTCCGAGATACAGTGAGTGCTCCCCACTATTTACTGGAAAGAATGGGCTGGGAAAACCTGTATCACGAGGAGCTATATGTCGCTGGTGTACTGTTTGATTCGCCCAAGATACAGGATTACCTAGCCGGGCAGCCTTACTAGATAAGCGATGACTTCCGGCGGTGAGAGCAGTCCGTACTCAGTAACCACCCCGCCCACCAGCTCCAGAGGGGTAATGTCAAAGTGGGGGTTCTTGACCCTGACCCGGGGCGGCAGTTCCCCCGCTCCTATAACCTCGGACGGCTCCCGCTCCTCCAGATCGACCTGGTTGCTCTTCCGTCCGGGGTCGAACTTGAGCGTCTCGGCCAAAACATAAAGAGGGACACCGGCTTTCTGGGCAGCCAGGGCTAACTGGTAGCTGCCGATGCCGTTTACGATACCGCCGTCGGCGCAGACTCTGTCGGCGCCAATTATCGCCTTGTCCGCCTCCGAAATATACAGACCGATGGCGGCATCGTCGATAAAGGTAACCGCCAGTCCCTGGCTCTCTAGCTCTTTTGCCGTCCTCCGGCCGCTGCCGCCGGGACCGGAGCGGGTAACCATTACCTCAATGCCCTTGCCCTGGCTAAAAGCCTTTTTTAATGCCGCCACCACCGTCGAGCTGTAGCTATGAGTCATTACCCTGTCGCCGCCAGCGAGCAACTCGGCGCCGTAAGCGGCAATCCTAGCTACCGCCTTTAGTGAAGCCTTGGCCAGCTCATCAGCCTTAGCCAGGGCAAAGCTTTTAACCGCCTCCAGGCCCTCGTTGGGCGAGACCGGAGACATTGCCTCCCAAAAACGGCCGGTGATATTGGAAATGGGCGCCATCGCCGGGCGGGCGGCCATTAGACCCTCCCCCACCCTCTTTAGCTCCGATAAAAAATCTTCAACGC
>DAOUMQ010000049.1:0-4880 GCA_034410425.1 Dehalococcoidales bacterium
CTTCCCCGGCAGGAATAACCTAATCTTAATCGGGCATAGCGCCGGGGGTAAAGCCGCCCTTTATGCCGTGGCTAATAACGTGGGCGGTCTGGCTGACAGGGTGGCGCTGGTGGTGACTATCAATAGCCCTATCAGGAGCCTGGACGGGTATTATGCTACCGGCGGCGGCTCGGTGATGGACTATTGCCGGGCCCGGTGGCTGCTTTCCGACCAGGGGATTTGTAATTCTATAGCCTATTATGACAGCTCCCAGGATGGGAGCTGGGTGGGAAACAACAGGCACTGGCTGGCTTTCATCTCGGCGGAACCATCGCCGGTTAGCGAGCAGTTTAACCCGGGCGGAATCGACGGCTGGCCCAGAGACATGGACGACAGCGCCATACCAATCTCGGCCCAGTATGCCAGCGGGGCGGACGTAGTCTATTACGGAGAGCATGCCCATAGCGATTTTGTCACCGATGAGGAAGTAGCCGGCTTCATGGTGGAGCAGATTCTCCATTATATCTTCGGTGGAGGCGTGGAATGCTCCGTCTTTGCCCGGGGCGGCTCTTTTGAGCATAAGGCTAACTGGCTGTTGGGGACGGATTATTGGGAGGACGTCGTCGGCGGCATTCTGGTCAATAGCGGCCTGCTGGAGCACAGGAACGAGTCCTATTTTATCTGGCAGGTCTGGGAGGATGTGGTTGGGGGGTGTCCCCCCGGGGGCCAGCGGGCCAATTATATAGTCCATCTGGTCAATCCCTTCCTGTTTTTTACCAGCGTTCGGGATTCTTACTGGTTAAGCGCTGACAACCCCGAAGATTGCCGGCTCTACCTGCGGACTATGGCTGCCCCCAGGAACGAGGTGCAGGTGGAGTGGAGCATTTATCGGCTGGGGTTACTGCCGGAGGGGGTTGAGCGCAACCATTATGAGGTTGAGATAGTGGCTGGCACGCCCCTTACCAGCGTTCAAGGCGTGGAGTGGCTGACCGATAACCCCTGTGACCTGATGCTTCAGATATGGTCGCGGGCGGAAAGACCCCTACGCTGGTTTAGGGCTGAATGGAGGGTCTACTCTACCGAAATCCGGCAGATAAGCATTATTGACGAGCTTGCGGTTCATGTTGTTTATGGTGATTAAGCCGGGCCCCGGTCCATTCCAAGCTCGGCCAGATTTTGGGCCAGGCGAATAAGGTGGTCGCGGGTTACGATGCCGACCACGGTGTCGTCCTCCAGCACCGGCATGTAGTCGATTCCCATCTCGTCCATTTGCCCGAGCAGGCTCGCCGCCGATTGCTCAGGTTGGGCGGTATTGAGCTCGCTGGAGGGCGTCATAATTCTGCCGATATGAGAGCCGCGGCGCTTTTTAGGCACTCGTTTTATCTCCTTGATGGTGGCTATCCCCAGAAATTTACCTTCGTCGGCTACGATGCAGTGGCGGTATCCGGTGGCCAGAATGTAATCGTTGATTACTTGTCTGACGGTGGTCTCCGGGCTGATAAGAGGACTTTGCCGGCTCATTATATCCTGAGCCCTAATCCTTTTGAGGGCTTCAAGCAGTTTGGCCTGGCGGCGGCTCTGGGTGGCGGCGCCCTGCAAGACCCACCCCGTGCCGGCCAGTAGTAGCCCGTTCAGCCACTGGCGTTCGGTGACCATTAACAGAATTCCCAGGGCGACGCAGACCCAGCCTGCCGCCCATCCGCCCCAGCTGGCGATGCGTGTCGCCCGCTCAAAATCGTCGGTCAGCCTCCACAGCAGCGCCCGCAGGATTCTGCCGCCGTCTAAGGGGAAACCGGGCACGAAGTGGAAGATAAACAGCATGAAATAGATAAAGGCTAACCACTGGATGAGTCCGGCGATGACCATACTGCCGGAGTTTATCAGTGCTGCGTAAATCCCGTAAAAAACCCCGCATATCAGCAGGGTGGTCAGGAGACCGGTTATAGCCATCAGAATCTCTAGAAGAGGCCGGGTGGACTCTTTGCTTATCTGGGGGACTCCGCCGAAGATGAGCAGGGTAGTCCTCCTCACCGGTATGCCTCTAACGATGGCAATTAAATTGAGGATAAATTCGCGGGCGGTTATCGATATGAAGAAAAGCAGGCCGGTGGCTATCCCCAGACTGGCCCTTTGCCACAGGGGGGAAGATGAGGGAAACTGGGTTACCATGATGGCGGCTATCAGGGCGATGGCTAAGACCCAGGTATAATGTAGCCTTATGCTAATCCTGAAAATCCGCCTCGTCTTAGAAGCGCCTCTCATTTTCCCTCCCCGCTAATATTAGCGCTCGATCTGCACCAGCTGGTAGCGCAGCTTGCCTACCGGTGCCGCTATCTCCACTATCTCTCCCTGGTTTTGGCCGATAACGGCTTTGCCTATGGGCGAGTTGCTGGAAATCCGGCCCTTGGTCGGGTCTACCTCCCTGGGGCTGACTATGGTGTAGCGCAATTCCTCGCCGGAGGCTTGGTCGCGGAGGACGATGCTATCGCCGACGCTTACCTTGGGCGCTACCCTTTTCTTTTCACCGATGATAGTCGCCGATTTCAGGGCCGCCTCCAGATCTCTAATCCGCCCCTCCAGGTAGCTTCTTTCCTCCCTGGCCGCGTCCAGGGGCGCATTTTCGCGGAAGTCCTTGTCAGCCGCCGCCCGGCGTATCTCGTCGATGGACTGATGCCGCCGCCTTTTAAGCTCCTCCAGCTCGGCCTTCATATCAGCATAGCCCTGTTGGGTCAGGGAGGCGGGCGGGGGCAGATTGCGCCTGGCTGAAGAAGGCAGTCTGGCCTTGGCCTTCTTGGGCTTGAGGTAGGTTGCCAGGTTGCTCTGGCTCCAGCCCTGCTTCCTGGTATAGGCTAAGAAGGCGCGTACCAGCTCCAGGTTATTCAGGTAGTTGGCCTGCGATGACGATAGCTGCTCGGCGTAGTTAGCCACCTCGCGGGCGGTGATTCCGGCGCAGGGGCTTTCCCAGCCGCACCAGCGGACAAAGCCGTATACCGCCTGCTGGCTTACCTCTCCTTCATTGGGGGGCAGGCTGGAAAGGAAACTACTGGCGGCTTCACCCAGGTTCGGGTTCTGGGGGCTGGTCATGGCTGTCTCCTCAACAGGAAAGGAGCCTTCATCGCCTGCAGGGCGTTGGCTACAATCTTGTGTCCTATCAGCCTCATTACCGCCTCACCGTGCCAGTCGAAGGACAGGTCCTCCGCCTGGAGCAGGGCCTGGTCGATACCCTGGGACTTTATCAGACTGAACATACGGTCAACCTGCTTGTCATTCAGGCGCTCATAAAATTTTCGGGCGTAGTAGCCAATATCCAGCTCTGGCCCCAGTTTCCTTCGCCACCGGCGCTGGTAGCCGGCCAGGGCCCTGCTTGAAAGGTTATCACCTTTCAGCGCCTGGTGTAAAGTATCGGCGGCGATATCGGCGCAGAGCAGCCCGTAGTAGATGCCACCGCCGCTGATTGGCTTCACCTGCCCGGCGGCATCGCCCACCACCAGCAGGCGCTGGCCGTAGGTTCTGGCTAACGGTTTTAGCGGTATGCCTCCGTAGCAGGGCTTGACCTTGTCCCCGATTATCTTACCCTGAGATTTAAGTGAAGACATTAACCTCTCCAGGTAAAGCCCGGGGTGGCTACGGGAGAGCAGTCCCAGCCTGGCCCTTTGGGAAGAGGTTGGCACCAGCCAGGCGAAAAAGCCGGGGGCTATCTCCTCACCGAAGTAAGCCTCCACTTCGTCAATCCCCTTGGTTCCTACCTCAGTCTGGACGCCGACGACGAAGTCGCCGACTCTGCCCAGCCCTAGCTTCTCGGCCAGCTTTGAGCCGAAGCCGCTGGCGATAACCGCGGCCCTGGCCTCAAGCTTTAGCCTTTCCCCCCGGCAGACCGCTTCAAGGCTGACCCTGTCGTCTCCAACCTCCAGGTTCTTGACCAGGGTGCCGAGCAGGTATTTTGCCCCCTTTTCCTGCGCCCTGTTAGCCATGGCTCTGTCAAAGGCGGCCCGGTCTATGATGCAGGCCTGAGTCTTTTCCCGCCAGAGCCGGAGCATTATCCCCGAGGGCGAAAATAAGCGGGCGCTGTTGGCCCGCTTCAGGATAACCTTTTCATCAATGTCAAAGTCGGTGACGCAGTTCTGGCTGATGAGACCGGTGCAACAGGCTCGCTCCCCGGGCTGTTTTTGCCTCTCCAACACCACTACCTCATGTCCCATCTCCGCCAGCCGGCAGGCGACACGGCTCCCCGCCGGTCCGCCGCCGATAACCACGGCATCGGGTAGTTTCATTTCATCCCCAGCTCGGAGCGGGCGCGGATAAACCTTATCAGGTTATCGCGGGTAATCAGCCCGATAATCCTGCCCTCAGCCACCACCGGTATCTGGTTTAGCTCGTTTGCCTCCATCCTTTCCAACAGGCTTAAGACGTCGTCTTCGGGGCGGGCTGGCTTTAGTTGGTCTAATGGGAGCATTATCTCCTCGGCCCGGGTCGTATCCCACTTTGACTGGGGGACGGACTTGATATTATAGAGGCTCAAGATGCCTTTACCCCTGCCTTCGCTGGCGACTATGAAGAAACCGTACCCTCTGGGCAGGACATACTCTTTGACCAGCCCGCTTAGGCTAATATCGGGCGGGACTGCGGTGTAGTCGGCGGTCATCACCTGTGATGCTTTTAGCCCGCTCAGGGCTTGGCGCCATTTCGTCTGGCGGTAGCTGGTTGAGGCTGCGTTTAGCAGGAACCAGCCGATAAAAGCCAGCCAGATACCGCCCAGCCATTCCTGGAGGAGAATCACCAGCAGGATACCGCCCAGAATAAAGCTATAGGCTATGCCCTGCCCCACCCGGGTAGCAATCAGGGTGGAACGCTGGTAGTTGCCGCTGAAGCGCCACATCAGGGAGCGGAAGACGCGCCCGCCG
>DAOUMQ010000050.1:0-2317 GCA_034410425.1 Dehalococcoidales bacterium
TCTACCCCCCACCTAGAGGACATTATCTCCCGGCTAAGAAGGATAGAGCACGTTGAAATCATTCGTATCGGCACGCGGTTCCCGGTGGTCTTGCCCCAGCGTATAGATAACGAGCTTTGCGCCATGCTATCCAGATATAGCCCGATATGGCTCAATACCCACTTTAACCACTACCGGGAGCTCACCCCGGAGGCGGCAAGCGCCTGTGACAAGCTGGTGCGGAGCGGGGTGCCGGTGAACAACCAGAGCGTTCTCCTGCGCGGTATCAATGACAGCCTGGAGACGCAGACCAGGCTTTGCCAGGGATTGCTTAAGATTAAGGTGCGCCCCTACTATCTCTTCCAGTGCGACGAAGTGGAAGGGACGGAGCACCTGCGCACGCCGATAGAGACCGGCTTGAAGATAATTGAGGGCATGCGCGGCTACACCTCAGGTTTAGCCGTGCCCACCTTTGTCATCGACCTGCCCCAGGGTGGGGGTAAGGTGCCGGTACAGCCCAATTATATCCTGGCCCAGACCGGAGACAAGCTTATGGTGAGGAACTACCGCGGCCATATCTACCATTGCCATAACCCCCGGACCAGGGCTAAAGCCAGGCCGTTGCCGGTCCCGGTTAGGGTCGCGGTGCCGGTCAGAAAAGAAGGAATCAAGGATGCGGATAGGCTTAGCCTACGACCTTAAATCAGCCGTACCCATGGATGCCGCTGGCCCCGAAGACGCCTTAGAAGAGTACGACTCCAGGGAGACGGTAGAGCTTCTCGCCGCCGCCTTTGAAGCCGCCGGACACTCGGTGGTGATGCTGGGTGGGGGCAGGGAGTTCCTGGAGAATATCCTCAGCCAGAAGGTCGACTTCGTCTTTAATATCGCCGAGGGACGGGGCAACTCCCGCAGCCGGGAGTCTCAGGTGCCCGCCGTCCTGGAGATGATGGGCATCCCCTATAGCGGCTCCGACTCCCACTGCCTGACGGTCTGCCTGGATAAACCGCTGGCTAAAAATTTGGTAGCCGCCGAGGGCATGGCTACCCCGCGATGGCAGGTAATAAACGATGAGGAAGACCTGGCTAAAATACCCTGGGAGCGGTTTCCCTTCCCGGCCATCGTCAAGCCGGCCTATGAAGGCTCCAGCAAGGGTATTCGCCTGACCTCGGTGGTGGAGAGTCGGGATCAGATGACGAAAGAGGTGAGCCGTCTCCTGAACGATTACCGCCAGCCGGTTATGGTGGAAGAGTTTATCAGCGGCGACGAGGTTACCGTAGGCGTTATCGGCAATTCCCCGCCCAGGGTGATAGGCATGATGCGTATCCTGCCCAGAAGAAGGGAGAAGCGCTTTATCTACTCCCTTGAGGTAAAACGCGATTACCTTAACCTGGTCGACTATGAATGTCCGGCTCGGCTTGGGGATGAGGTTTTAACCAGGATAACCCTGGCCAGCCTGAAGATATTTAGAATTCTGGGCTGCCGGGACTTTGCCCGGCTCGACTTCAGGCTCGGCCCCGATGGAGTGCCCCACTTTCTGGAGATAAACCCCCTGCCGGGGTTGGGCAGCTACAGTGACCTGGTCATTATGACCGATAAGCTGGGCTGGACTCATCAAGAGCTGATAAAGGCCGTCCTTGATGCGGCGCTTAAGAGGTACTTGCCGTGCGTGCCCGCATAGCCGTTGTCTACAACCAGCCTTCAGAAAGTCGCTGTGACGGGCGGGGTGAACAGGCCGCCGTTTTCGGCATCCTTGAGGCCGTGGATGTGGTGCATCGCGCCCTCATTAGGCTGGGCTACGATGTAATTCAGCTGCCGCTGGCACCGCCGCTTGAGACGGCAAGGGAAAGGCTCAGCGAACTGGAGGCAGATTTGGTCTTCAACCTCTTTGAGGGTTTTGGCGACTGCCCGGAGACCGAAGCCGAGATAGCCGATACCCTTTCGGCGCTGGAGATGCCTTTTACCGGCTCTCCCCCCGCGGCGTTGAGAATGGCCCTGGACAAGAGCCAGGCCAAGGCGCTTTTAAAGGCTGCCGGAATCAAGACCCCCGATTTCCAGCTGTTGAATCTTGAGACACTTTCCACGTTTAACTTAAGCTACCCCTGTATTGTCAAGCCCGGCGGTGATGACGCCAGCAACGGGCTTTCCCAGAGGAGCGTGGTCTATGATTTTGCCTCGCTCCGGGAGCAGGTAGCTAATGTCACCCGTTTCTACGGCGGGCAGGCTCTGGTGGAGCATTTTATTGACGGGCGCGAGTTCAATGCTACCGTGCTCGGCGATAGTGTCCTGCCCGTTTCCGAGATAGATTACTCTTTGCCGGAAGGGGTGCCCAGGATTCTCA
>DAOUMQ010000051.1:0-2783 GCA_034410425.1 Dehalococcoidales bacterium
GGCTTCAAAAGTTCCCGCCCCCTCATTCATCACCGGGTGGGCCGCCGTATTTGGCGGCGGTGTCCTTGGTCGCCCTCTTGACCCTGGTGGGCTTGAGCTTGGCGCCGCAATAGTTGCAGAATTTACTGCCCGGAGGGTTAACCCTGGAGCAGGCTTTACAGGCCTGGCCGGCCTCGACCTGGCTTTCCCCCATGTAGAGCTTGACGTGGGGCCAGGGGATTTCAATGCCTAAATCATCAAAGATTCTCTTGATTCTCCTCCTCAGTTCCCCCATAACATCCCACTGGCTCATAGGCCGGGTTTCACCTACTACCTTGATTTCAATCCCCGAATCGCCGAACTTGTTTACCCGCAGTATCTCGGGCGTTTTGGAGGTCATTTGCGGTTCCCACTCCGGCTCCGAGGCCATCTCTTCCCAGACCCTTCTTATTATGGCCATTACCCGGTCCAGGTCTTCCTTGTAGGCGACGCTGATATCAAGGTGCGCCCGCGACCACATCATGGTATAGTTGCTGGCTACCCTTATTTCGCCGTTGGGGACAATGTGGAGGACACCGTCCAGGTCCCGGAGCTGAGTCCGCCGCAGGTTAATACTTTCCACCAGGCCGGTGGTATCGGCAATTTTGACGACATCGCCGACGTCAAACTGGTTCTCGGAGATAATCAGGAAACCGCCGATGAGGTCCTTGACGAAGTTCTGGGCGGCAAAGGCCAGGGCAACGCCGACAACCCCAGCCCCAGCCAGGAGGGGGGTAATGTCCAGCCCTACCTCGGAGAGAATCATGAATAGGGCGATTATAGCCAGGACTATGCCGGCGACCTGAGTGATGCCGGTGCTTAGTGTCTCTGCCCTCTTAGCGTGCTCGGCGCGGGCGCGGCGCCCCTTGCCCCTGGTCGTGATATACCTGTCCACAATTTTGGGGGTTAATACCTTGACTACCCGGTAAGCCAGGAAGGAAAGCAGCAGAATGACAAAGATAAGGATGACGTGCTCCACCATCCAGTAACCTACAGCTTCCAGAGTCGGGGAGATATCACTGCCTTGGCGGGAGAGGATAAGCGCGATTACGGCCAGAACCAGTATCACCACGCCGATGCCGATAATTACCCAGCCTACCGCCCCCTGGATGCTTCTCACTTTCTCCCGCTGGTGCCGGGGGAATAGATTTTGGGTAGCCCGGAAGACGCCGCGCCGCGAGCTAATGAAGAATAGGATAAGGGCGGCAACGACGGTAATTATTATCCATATACTATTATCCATAAACCAGTCCCACATGGTAACCACCTGCCTTGAGAAGCTTGCTTTATTATACCACAGTATATCTTTATGAGAGGCTGGACTCAAGTCGGGCGGAAGTGGTATATATTAAGTAATAAGGATTGGGGGTGAGCTATGCTGGAGACGCTTTCTACTGAAACGCTGGAGGCTATCTTTGACGCCCTGCCGGTGGATATAACCTTCGTTGATGGTTCCGATACCGTCCGCTACTACAGCCGGCATGATGACCGCATATTCCGCAGGACGCCGGCCATAATCGGCAGGAAGGTGCAGAATTGCCATCCGCAGCAGAGTATAGACAAGGTGAACGAAGTCGTCGCCGACCTGAAATCGGGCAAGAGGAAGTTCGCCGAGTTCTGGATTGACCTCAAAGGGCGCAAGGTATACATCCGCTATTTCCCGGTCAAGGATAAGGCGGGCAAGTACATCGGCGTGGTTGAGGTCTCCCAGGATATTACCGATATCCAGAAGATAGAGGGGCAGAAGAGGCTGCTGGATTGAGGGGTAGGGGGATAAAGATGGGAAGTACAGATACTGATTGGGACGAAGTTGGCAAAGCTTTGCAGCGTGATGTTCGAGCAGCCCACGTAAAGGACTATATTAAAGAGCCTTTGGAGAATATTATAAACCCCTTATTTAAAGGTGGGGAAATTCCACTTTTTGATTCTACAGACCTTATACTGACGCTGATATTTATTAACATTGATTTATTGGGTTATCTGTACAAAGGAGAAGGCAAATCGATCTGTGCAGTAGAGTTTATGAGGAAATATCTTGGTGAAGTTGACACAAGGTATGAGGAGGTGGGTGGTCTACTCTACGATGCTCTTAGACATGGCTATATCCATTTAGCTACACCCAAGAGAATTGGACTACAAGACGGAAAGATACTAGATTTTTCGTTTACTGTTGCTGGACAAAGGCAAGACCATCTTAAAGTAACAAAGAGAGAGGAATTAGAAAGGGTAGGGAGGGTAGAAATCTGCAGATTGAACGTGAATTTATCTATCCTCTATGAAGATTTACTTTCAGCTATGGATAAATATGCTGAAGACATTCGTCATAATCAGGCATTATCAGATACTTTCAGGAAAGCTTTTGAAACAAGGCGGCAGCCCCAAAAAGCAAAAGAGGAAGCTCTTCTGGGTAGAACGTATATTCGTGAGTCAGACTTTGGTTTTATAAGGAAACAAATAGCGAATTTATAATCAAACGTGGTTACCTACTCTCTACCTCGACAAGCTCGGCGTCTGTAATGTATAACCATCCCCGCCCTCGGGGAAGATATCCTTTAATCTCAGTGTCCGCCCCGTCTGGATGGCGGTAAAGCCGTACTTCCTGCGGATGCGGTCGATGGCTTTATTCAGACTCTCCTGCCTCTGGGTTGAGGTGTCCAGCATCGCCAACTGCCGCCCCGCCTCCACCAGTTCCGATACCCCAATGCCGATTAAGCGCACCGCTTGCTTTTCTCCGGTTAGCTCTTTGTTGAGCAGGGCCACTCCGG
>DAOUMQ010000052.1:0-8657 GCA_034410425.1 Dehalococcoidales bacterium
AGGCAGGAGGTGGATGTGCTCACCTTGAGCGCCACCCCCATCCCCCGCACCCTGCACATGTCGCTGGTGGGGGTGAGGGACATGAGCACCATGGAGACGCCCCCGGAGCAGCGCCTGCCCATCAAGACCTATGTCGCCCAGTACGACGAGAGGCTGATGCGGGAGGCTATCTTGAGGGAGCTGGAGCGCAACGGGCAGGTCTTCTTCGTCCACAACCGGGTGCAGAGCATCGACTATGTCGCCGATAAGCTCCAGGCATTGATACCGGAGGCAAAGATTGCCATCGCCCACGGCCGGATGCCGGAAGATACGCTGGAAAAGGTGATGACCGATTTCAGCCAGGGTAAAAGCGATATACTGGTCTGCACCACCATCATTGAGTCGGGGCTGGATATGCCCAATGTCAATACTTTGATTGTCAACCGCGCCGACCGCTTCGGGCTGACCCAGCTCTACCAGCTGAGGGGCAGAGTGGGGCGGGGCGCCAATCTGGCCCACGCCTACTTCCTCTACGATAAGGGCAAACTGCTGACCCTCACCGCCGAGAAGCGCTTAAAGACCATCTTTGAAGCCACCGAGCTCGGCGCCGGCTTCGGCCTTGCCCTCAAAGACCTGGAAATCAGGGGGGCGGGGACGCTTTTGGGGCCAAGACAGAGCGGGCACATCAGCGCCGTGGGTTTCAGCCTTTACTGCCGTCTTTTGGCCGAGGCGGTGGAGTCGCAAAAGGCAAAGCAGGCCGGCATCCCCAAGGAATCAAAGCCCTCTCCCCTACCGCCCCCCACCCTCGACCTGCCCCTGAAAGCCTACATCCCCGATGAATACGTGGCTGACGTTGACACGCGCTTAAACCTCTACCAGAGCCTGGCCAAGCTGGACAAGCTGGAGCAGATAGAGGCCCTGGCCGAGGAGTTCAAAGACCGCTTCGGCGCCCTGCCGGTTGAGGTGAAAAACCTGCTCTACGCGGTGAGGATTAAGATTTTGGGAACAAAAGCGGGCATTGAGTCCGTCACCACCGAGGACAAGCAGATTGTCATTAGATTGTTTGCGGGCATGCAGTTTGATGAGCCGAAGCTGGAGGCGCTTTTGGGGGAGGGCATAGCGGTGAGCCGGACGCAGATAAGGGTGAGCTACAAGAGAGTGAAGGGGTGGCAAAAGGTTTTGGAGGGCATATTAAGGGACTATTGACATAAGGTGGTATAATTACTTTAAAGTTTGACCTTGCTCGAGGATTTGTCTATCCCCCTTATATTCTGCTCTTGGTCAAAGCTTTAAAAGCCAGAAATCTATAAGAGTCAGGATTTTCCTCTCTGGGAGGGAACAATTGAGTACAGCTGAATTAGTCGGAACTATAGTAGGAGTCATTGGGGCCCTAGCGGCGTCCGTCCCAATCGGTTATAAAATTAGAGATTACTTGCGGAAACGTGCCCTTCCTTGTCACCCTGCAGAACTTAAAACTGCAAGAGGTCCGCTTCACCCCTGCTCGTTCTTCATCAAGCCGGATTATCAATCGACTACGCTCAATCGCTGGAAGGTCTATGCTGATATAGAAGTCGAAACTTTGGACGCCCACTTTCCGTCAATCACTCATGTGTACCTCATTCCAAGCGGCCACGCCCCACGTGCATTGCACAACCCAGAAGTGTTGAAAAACGACCATAGAGCTTTGTTGATCAAGCGCCAGGCCAGCATATTGTTCGCCAAAAAGTGGGAAGGGCGTGAACTAAAGGGGTTCTGGTTTTACTCTGTGAAGAAGGTGCCAATGGTATATTCAACGCCGTATGATAAATTCCTGAATCGTAGCGCTAAGAAGTATTCCAGACCATAAGGGTGCCGACTGAATGAAAAGCGGCGCGAATCCTCTCAATGGCAGTCCAAGAAGGTCCTTAGCCCCTCTTTTTTATCACCCTATCCGCAAAGTAATTGCCTGCGGGGTGACGTTCTCAACAAAGATACTAACCCCGTCTACGGTTATCTCCTGCTGCTTCTTGGGGAAAAACAGGCTCCAGGCATAACCCTGGTAGCCGGCCGCCTTCTTCTGAACGATGGAATAGACATTCTCCGAAGGCATTCCGGCATAGAAGATATGGTCTTTGCCCCGCCTCAGATGAACACTCTCACCAACGGATAACACAATCGGCCTAATCAATATGCCTCCCCAAAGAAAAGACGGGGATTAAAAGAAAGATAGAAAAGCTATCTCTAAAGGTGGTATATAACTCCCCTATCGGCTAGTCCTTGACGCCGTGGTCATGAACATAATCAACGGCATCCTGAACGGTTAATATCTTTTCCGCATCCTCATCCGGTATCTCAACCTTATTGCCTTGCTTGCTGAACTCCTCCTCCAGCGACATTACCAGCTCGACCAGGTCCAGCGAATCAGCGCCTAAATCATCAACAAAGCTAGCTGAGGGCACGACCTCCGCTTCCTCCACCCCCAACTGCTCCACAACTATCTTCTTCACCCGATCAAAAACGGTAGGCATCTTTAAATAACCTCCCTCTATTTCTATCTGGCGGCAAGTGAGCTAACCGAGCCCAGGACCCCGTTAACGAACTTTGATGAGTTATCGCCGCCAAACATCTTGGCTAACTCAACCGCCTCGTTTATAGCTACCTTAACTGGCACACTATTATCAAGTAAAATCTCAAATATTGCAAGCCTTAAGATATTCCTGTCCACGATTGGTATCTGCTCAACCGGCCAGGCAGGAGCAAAGCGCTTGATATGCTGGTCAATCTTCTCCTTATTCTGGATAACCCCGCCCACCAGCCCCCGGGCAAAGCCGATATTCTCCTCGGACAGCCTGCCATCAGCCAGAAAAGGGGCCAAGGCGCTCTCCATATTATGCCCCACCGAGTCGACCTCATACAATACCTGAAGGGCTATCACCCGAGCTTTCCCCCGTACCCCCATAGATTTATCTCCAAAATTAACCCCATATTATAGCACTAAACTTTAATTAAGCAACAGGTCAAAGCCAGGATACCGCCATGCCCCCATCCACGCCCAGGACCTGCCCGGTGATATACCTCGCCTCCTCGGAGGCCAGGAAGGCGACCGCTTCAGCCACGTCGCGGGGAGAACCGAACTCGCCGACGGGTATGATTTTCTTTAGCTCCCGCTTCCAATCTTCCTTGAGCCGCTTAGTCATCTCGGTATCGATAAAGCCGGGGGCGATAGCATTAACGGTAACGCCGTGGGAGGCTACCTCCTTGGCGATAGCACGGGTAAAGCCGATAATGCCCGCCTTGGCCGCAGCGTAGTTAGCCTGCCCCTTGTTGCCCACGATGCCGACCACGCTGGAAAGGCTGATAATCCGGCCCCAGTGCTGTTTAGCCATGTGCCTTACCACAGCCTTGGTGCAGAGGAAGACGCTCTTCAGGTCGACAGCCAGTACTTTGTCCCAGTCCTCCTCCGACATCCGTAGTAAGAGCTGGTCGCGGTTGACGCCGGCGTTATTCACCAGGATATCAACCCGCTTGTAGGCGGATAAGGTTTTCTCCACCAGACGGGCGACATCCGAGGCCAGGCTGACATCGGCCATGACCGCTACGGCCTCCTTGCCCATGGCTTTGATTTCCTTGACCACGGCTTCCACCGGCTTGGCGTCGCCGATATCGTTGACCACCACCGCCGCCCCGGCCTGGGCCAGTTTCAGGGCAATCGCCCGCCCGATACCCCGGCCGCTGCCGGTAACTATAGCTACCCTAGTGGCTAGGTCCATCACTTCACCTCGCTTGCTATATTCTTGACCGCCTCGGTATCACCTATATTCAGTATTTTAACACCTTTGTCAATGCGCCTGATGAGACCGGCCAGCACCTTGCCCGGCCCAATCTCAATAAAAGTTGATACCCCGTCCCCAGTCAAGTACTCCACCGAACTCTGCCACTGGATGCAATGGCACAGCTGGGTGAGCAGTTCCTTCTTAATGGCTTCGGCGGTGACCAGCGGCTGGGCGGTGGTATTGCCGATAATGGGCACGGTAGGGTCGGCAAAGGAAAGGCTAGCCATAACCTCAGCCATGCCGTCGACCGCCGACTGCATCAGCGGGGTATGAAAGGCGCCGCTCACCTGTAAGGGGATAGCGCGGTGGGCACCTTTTTCCCTGGCTAAATCGGCCGCTTTATTTATGTTGTCCTCGGCGCCGCTGATAACTATCTGCCCAGGGCAGTTGATATTGGCGATTCGAGCGCCGGTCTGCTGGCAGACCTCGGCCAGCGGCTCTTCATCAAGCCCGATTATGGCCACCATGCCCCCCGGGGTTATCTGCCCCGCTTCGTGCATCAGCCGCCCCCTCTCCCGGGCCAGATATACGGTGGCGGCAAAGTCAAGCACGCCGGCGGCGGCCAGCGCTGTATATTCGCCCAGGCTATGACCGGCAACAAAGCTGGCTGAGGGCAGTCCCGCGTCCAGGCTGCGGGCGGCCTCCAGGCAGGCAAAGCTGGCGGTTACTATCGCCGGCTGGGCATTGACCGTCTGGCGGAGCTCGTTCTCGGGGCCATCAAAGCACAGCTCGGATAGGGCCATGCCCAGGGCTTCGTCAGCCTGCTCAAAGACGGCTCTAGCCGCCTCAAAATTCTGGTAAAGGTCGCGCCCCATGCCTACCCACTGGGCACCCTGCCCGGGGAAGACATAGGCTACCTTCATCGGCTTTAACATAAATCCTTCTCTAAAAAATATTCAAGGCAACGGGACAGCTTTAAAGAAATCGGCTCCAAACTGCCGGTCAAGCGGTCATCAGCCCGGTTTCTTCTTGGGACCTTCGACCTCGATGACCTCCCTGCCGGCATAGGTCCCGCAGGTGGGACAGGCATGGTGAGACAGCTTAAGACTATGGCACTGAGGGCAATAGTCCAGGGATGGCAGAGTGAATTTCAGATGACGGCGCCTCTTGCCCTGACGCGCCTTGGCATATTTTCGTTTGGGTAAAGCTCCCATAATCTACTACGTTCCTTTCTCCTCAACGCTCCGGTCTTCACCGGCCGAAGCCAGACGGCTGAGCTCAGACCAGCGAGGGTCGGCTTCAGGCCGACAGTTACAAGCCCCCAGGTTAAGGTTATGACCGCAGAGGGGGCATAACCCGGCACAATTCTCCCGGCAAAGCGGTTTCATGGGGAGAGCCAGCAAGGCACACTGGCGTACCGCCTCGCTTAAATCAAGCTCATGGTGCTCATCTATGGTAAAGCTGCCCGCCTCCTCGGGCAGGTAAAGCGGAGCACCGCTGACGACATCGGTGGTCGGAAAATACTCTTCTTCGATATTCAGGGCCAGAGGGCAGTGAAACGGGCTCAGGCAGCGGCTGCAGGTAAGCTCAACCCCGGTATCCAGCGCGCCCTTGACCAGTATGCCCCGGTCGGTGCGCATCAAGCTGACCTTGCCCTCGACCAGGCTGTTAACGCCGTCACCGGTAACATCTATAACCTGCTTTACCTCGTAATCACGTGTGGCGCCTATTGACGACCTGAGCAGCTGGGCGACATTTATCTGCATCGCCTCCCACCTTCCCTAAAGATTTAATTCCCCTATTATAGACTTAGCCGAGCGTGGACTGTCAAGTTAGCCGATTTTTCGGTAATGGGTCAATTGGCATATGTTAGCTTGACATATGTTGTATGATAATATTGTGGAATGGCAAGTCATTTTTTATCGTGATGATGGGGGCAATGAGCCAGTTAAGGAATTTATCCTTGCACAACCAGATGGCGCAATTGGTGAAATCTTACATGTTTTTGACCTGTTATATAGATTTGATTTATCTCTTGGCAAACCATACGTTGAAAAAGTAAAGGGCAAGATTTGGGCGCTAAGAATAAAACATAGTTCCGATTATTATAGAATCTTATATTTTGCTGCTACCGGCAAAAAATTCATTTTGTTACATGCGGTAAAGAAAAAACGAGATAATTTGTTAATAAGTGACATTGATGTAGCTGTATATAGAATGAATGACTATGAAGCGTCGTAATAGGTTAATAATTCCCCACACTACGTTTGTTGTATGATAACATTAATGTTATCATACGTATGTGTGTGTTTATTTGTTTGTTTATGTATGTGTGTGAGGGTGATTAAATGGATGGAACAGATTTTAAGGATTTCAAGGCCCAACTTCTTAAGAAACCCGAGATTCGTCGTAACTATGAGACCCTAAAGCCCAAGTATGAAATGATACAGGCTATAATTGCCCGTAGGAATGAGCTTTCTATTAGCCAACGGAGACTTGCCCGAATGGTAGGTATGCAACAGCCTGCAATTTGCAGGCTGGAGCGGGGTGACCAAAACACAACAATTGGAACTCTTTGTAAAGTGGCCAATGCGCTGAACATGGAACTTGGTATTCATGCTAAGTCATAAGTTATCCGGTTAGCTTTACAATATCCTCTACAGACCAAATCCAATCTGCAATTCCTGCTGCCATAGCTGGTGTTCTAGGATATGGATTAGCCAGCGTCTTTCTTCCCACCCTGCCCACCCAAAAGAGGCTCTGCCTCTCTTTGACTCTTCTCCAACCCCTTATCCCCCTTGTTGGAGTGCTGTAATAGGGGCACCAGCCCCTGTAGGGCGGGATTGGGTGGGAAATAAAACTTGGGGGAGGGGAAAAGGAAAAGCGCTAGCCCCTCACCACTTTTTCTTCCTCAGGGCAAAAGCAATCTCGTTTCGCAACACCTGGTTAGCGCCTTCATATATCTGGGTAATCTTGGCGTCGCGGAACATCTTCTCAATGGGATACTCGCGCATGTAGCCGACGCCGCCAAAGACCTGCATGGCGCTGGTGGTAACCCTCATGGCTGTGTCCGAGGCAAAGACCTTGGACATTGCCGACTCGCGGGTAAAATTACTAGCCCCGCCGTCTATCATGCGGGCGGTGGCGTAGACCAGCGCCCTGGCCGCCTCCACCTCTATAGCCATATCGGCCAGCATGTGCTGGACGGCCTGCTGAGCGAAAATGGGGTGGCCGAACTGGACGCGCTGCTTGGCATAGTCAACGGCGGCTTCCAGCGCCCCCTGGGCTAGCCCCATCGCCTGAGCACCTAAGCCCGGGCGGGAAAAGTCCAAAAGCTTCATGGTCAGAATAAAGCCCATCCCCTCCCGGCCCAGCCGGTTCTCCTCGGGGACGAAGCAGTCCTCAAAGACCAGCTCCCTGGTGGCCGAGCAACGAATGCCCAGCTTCTTCTCCTTCCTGCCGAAAGTGAAGCCCTCCACCCCCTTGTCCACCAGGAAGGCGCTGGCACCGCGCGGCCCCTTGCTCTTATCGGTCAGGGCGATAACGGTATTTACCTCCGCCTCACCGCCGTTGGTGATAAACTGCTTGGTGCCGTTAAGGATATAGCCGCCGCTGGTGGGGGTAGCCGTGGTCTGTATGCCACCGGCGTCACTGCCGGCGTTGGCCTCGGTCAAGCCGAAGGCGGCCATCTTCCGCCCGCTGGCAATGTCGGGCAGGTACTTCTGCTTCTGCTCATCGGTGCCGTACTGCAAAAGGGTCAGCGTCCCCAGACCGCTGGCGGCATAGCTGACGGCCACACCGCTGCAAACCCGGCTCAGCTCTTCCACCACCAGGCTCAAATCGAGGATGCCGCCACCCAACCCCCCGTACTCCTCGGGAAGGTAGACGCCGAAAAGGCCGGCATCGGCCAGAATTTTCATAATCTCCGTGGGGAACTCTTCCTTTTCGTCAAGCTCTGCCCGCACCGGCAGTACCTGCTCCTCGGCGATGGTCCTGGTCAGACTCTTGATTTCATTCTGCTGCTCGCTTAAAAAATATTCCAAGGCACTCCTCCTGAAAATACGCTGGAAAGCTAAATTGCACTTATTATAAGCCGAGCCAGCTATATGGTGTCAAGGCTAGCCAAACCTTGACAGTATGCTCCCTTTAAGCTTTTCATGTATACTGGTATTTGACCAGAGCTACAAGGAGGTAAATCCAATGGCAGCCAAGGCGTACGTCCTCATCGAAACAGCCGTGGGCAGAAATAAGGAAGTGGCGGCGGCTATGGAACGGCTGAAGGGAATAAAATCAGTTGATATTGTAACCGGTCCCTATGATATAATCGCTATACTGGAAGAGGAAAGCTTGAACGATATCGGCGACCTGGTTACCGGAAAAATCCACCCCATCACCGGCATTTCCCGGACCGTGACCTGCCTGGCGATACGGAGTACCTGACCCCATCCCGGGCAGCGGAAAGGGACACCTTTTTTATAGACCGACCACTGGAAGGGAGAATAGAGCATGGACTTTAGCCTGAGTGAAGAGCAGGAGAAATTCAGAAAGGAAGTCAGCGATTTTCTGGAAGGGGAGATAAAGCAGGGGCTTTGGCAGCCGAGCTGTGGCGCCTGGATAATGGGCCACGACCCGGAGTTCACCAAGAGGGTGTCTAAGAAGGGCTGGATTGGCCTGACCTGGCCCAAGGAGTACGGCGGTCAGGGGCTATCATTCATCCACCGCCTTATCTTAACCGAGGAGATGCTGCGCTACGGAGCGCCGGCCGCCTGCCACTGGTTCGCCGACCGCCAGATAGGGGGCGCCATCGTCCACTACGGCACCGATGAGCAAAAGAAAGAGCTATTACCCATAATCCTGAAGGGTGAAGCCTATGTCGGCCTGGGCATGAGCGAGCCCGATGCCGGCAGCGACCTGGCCTCGCTTAAA
>DAOUMQ010000053.1:0-2542 GCA_034410425.1 Dehalococcoidales bacterium
TGATTCTTCCCTCTGGCTCCTTATCCTGATTATTGCCTTCGCCGTTGGCTTTGGTGTGGTTAACGGCTTCAACGATGCCGCCAATGCCATCGCCGCCGCCGTTGGCACCCGTTCCCTTTCCCCCCGCAATGCGGTAATAATGGCCGCCGTCCTTAATTTTGCCGGCGCCACCACCGGCCTGGAGGTGGCCCGCACCATCGGCAAGGGGATTTTAGTCCCGGAGGCGATAACCTATCTGACGGTGATTGCCAGTTTGGCGGCGGTTATCGTCTGGGGGACTTTAGCCACCTACTGGGGCCTGCCCATAAGCGTAACCCACAGCTTTGTTACCGGCCTGGCCGCTGCCGGGGCAGTGGCCGTGGGCATAGAAGCGATACAATGGAGCGTCATGCAGAGGGTGCTCACGTCGGTGGTGGTGGCTCCCATCCTCGGCTTTATCGGCGGCTTTGTGATGATGGTAGTGCTGTACTGGCTCTTCCGCCACAGTGCCCCCGCCCGGATGAGGGTTATTTTCAGCCGTTTGCAGTGGTTTACCACTGCCTTTTTAGCCTATAGCCACGGCAAGAACGATGGCCAGATGCCCATCGGCGTTATCACCATGGCGCTGGTCATTTATTCTGGAAACACAGGCTTATGGGATAAAGTCCCCTTCTGGGTAATTATCTTATCGGCCCTGGCCATAAGTGTCGGAACTGCTTTTGGCGGCTGGCGGGTGATTAAGACGCTGGGATTTAAGGTCACCGCCCTGCAGCCGGTCCACGGCTTTGCCGCTAATCTCTCAGCGGCGGCGGTCATTGAGGGAGCTTCTATACTGGGTATACCGGTGAGCACCACCCATTGCGTCAGTTCGGCTATTATGGGGATAGGGGCGACCAGGAGGTTTTCGGCAGTGCGCTGGGGGGTAGCCGGCAATATCGTCGCTGCCTGGATACTTACCTTCCCCATCTGCGGGGTGCTGGGCTATTTCTTTGCCTGGCTGCTGGGGATGGTACTCTAACCGGTCTACAGGCTGATTTCCCGGGGGGTTACCCGGTGCTTCTCGGCGGTGATGATAGCCTCGATGGCTGATACCGCCCGCTCAATCTCACCCCTTTTGTTTATCACTACGTAGTCAAAGAGGGGTAACTGCTCTATTTCCGAGAAGGCCGTTTTCAGGCGTAGCTCCAGGTCGAAGTGCGATTCGCTGCGGCGCTCTTTGAGCCGGGCGGTAAGCTCTTCCATCGACGGGGGCATGAGGAAGATGAATACCGCCTGGGGCAGCATTTTCTTGATGCTGGCCGCCCCCTGAATGTCAATCTTGATGAGCGTATCCTGTCCTGCCTCCAGGGCCCGCTTTACCGGCCCTTTGGGCACGCCGTACCAGTTACCGTAGACATTGGCCCATTCCAACAGCTCTTCGTTTTTAATCATCTGCTGGAAATCTGCGCGAGAGACGAAGTGGTAGGCGGCATCGCTTTCTTCCTCTTCCCGCTGGGGGCGCGTGGTTACCGTGGTAATAAATTCAATCGGGTAGCCCGATTCTTTCAGTCGGCTTAAAGCGGCGTCCTTCCCTGCCCCGGAGGGGCCGGAGAGGACTATAAGCAATTGCTTGGAACGGAGGTTAAAGGGAGGTTCATTTTTAAGGCTCGTCTTTTTCATCGCCTGCCTCGGGTCTCAGCACTGAACCTCCTCGGACGACTTGTGTTCGCCCAGTAATGGTTTCCGGGGCGAGGGCGGCCAGAATAATATGCCCGCTATCGGTGAAGATAACGGCCTTGGTCCTTCTACCGTTGGTCATATCGATTAGTTGCCCGTTCTTCTTGCCCTGCTGGATGGTGCGCTTGGTGGGCGCAGAGTTTGGCGAAGCTATAGCAATAACTCTATTCATAGCCAGTATATTACCGAATCCAATGTGAATAAGCTCGGCGACCATTGTTAACACCTCTAGAAGATTACTTTTAGTAGTATCAGTCCAGAACTTTGGCGGGAGAGGGGAATATCAATTATTGGCGCTGGTCATCACCCCCTTCTCTTATAAATTGCGGTGCTTACTATAATATAACTTTAGCGATAATTAGGCAATGGGTTTTAGGGCTAAAACGGCTTGAATTTTTTAAGATTTGGTGATATTCTATTTTTATGGATTGAGTATACATGAGCGAAGCTACCGACCAAGCATTGGGCTATCTCTAAAAGCAGTAGTTTTAGGGATAGCCTTTTTAGTTTATCTAGTTAAGGAGTAAAGCCGAAATTGTATAAGATTTTACTAAAGCAAGACCTGGTGCCCAGCATTCATCTTTTCAAAGTGGTCGCGCCGGCGGTGGCCAAGAAAGCTCAAGCGGGGCAGTTCGTCATGGTCAGGATTGACGAAAAGGGCGAGCGCATCCCGCTGACCATCGCCGACTTTGACCGGAAAGAGGGCGATGTCACCATCGTCTTTATGGAGGTGGGCACCACCACCGCCCGGCTGGCTTTAATGGGGGCCGGCGATACCATCGCCGACTTCGTTGGGCCCCTGGGCCTGCCGACGGAGATTGAGAAGTTCGGCACGGTAGCCTGCGTC
>DAOUMQ010000054.1:0-2274 GCA_034410425.1 Dehalococcoidales bacterium
CCTTTATCCAGGCATCGAGTTTCCGGCTGTCGGCGGATGCCCGGTGCAGGTCTTCTAAAAACTCGGTATCGGCCTCATAGGCGTCAAAACCGCTTATCCCCGGGTTAGCCAGGGAAAAGGGGTGAAGCCCCAAAGGCGCTACCGACACCGCCTTAACGATATGGCCGGGTATCTTTACCAGGGCGGCGTATTTCTTTATATAATCAGCGGGCACAATCTTCTCGACGGTAACCAGCGCACCGTTAATGCTGGCCAGGGGCCCCCAGAGGTCATCGCCATAGGGAGCGGGCAAAATGGTATTGCCCTGTTCATCGGCAACGCAGCCGTGAACTATGGAGATATCGGGGTTAATGGCTTTAACTATGCCTGTCTTGTCTCCACCGCCGAAGGGGTCATCAATCTCCTTAAAAGAATCTCTGTTGTCCTGGGCCATACTGCTCCGGGCGATAGAACGGGTCGGCATGAAGCTAACGCCCAGCGCTCCCGCCATCAGCCCCTGCTGGAGGGAGCAGAGAGACCAGTTTTCCAGTTCAAGGCTCTTTTCGGCCCAGGCTTTCTGCATTATCTTGCTGGGGCGTCCTGAGGTCGATATGTCGGCGCAGGCGGAGAAAATCAGCTTCCTGACCAGGTTGCCGTGGAGGAGGTTCAGGGCGTGACCTGACAGGGTGCTTTGAATGAGGGTGAAATTGGGGGTGGTGCCATAATATTGGCGGATAATCTCACAAATGGCGGCGCTGGGCCCACCGATGCCGCCGGCAAGATGTAGCTTCATCCCCGGTTTAAGGTGGCGGCTCACCGCTTCTTTGAGGGGCAGAAGCTTGCTTTCCGGCTCCCGCTTAGGGCTGGCGTCACTCATGTTCATCATTATAGCACAGCCGAGCCCGATGCCCACAGTTTGTAAGAGTCCCTAAAATAGATTACAATATGGCAACAACGGAGGGTGCCAATGAAGTACAAGAATATTATCTATGAGAAGAGTGATTATATCGCCCGCGTGACCTTGAATCGCCCCAAAACACTGAATGCCATGTGCCCGGAGCTCAGCGACGATATAAGCAAGGCGATAAAAGAGGTCAACGAGGACGATGATGTCAAGGTGGTGATTTTTAAAGGGGCCGGCCGTGCCCTTAGCGCCGGGGCCGACTTGAGTAAGGTCGGTTTCGTTTACGGCTGGAAGGAGCCCAAGTCCGGGGAGAAAGGGCAACGCCCCAGTCTGAGAGTGCGCTTGCACTTCGATAGGCGCACCTTCTGGGAACAGTCCCAGGAGCTATTGCTCTGCCAAAAATTGACCATCGCCCAGGCGCATGGTTACCTCCTCGGTGCCTCGCTAGACCTATTCCTCAATTGCGATCTCCTCATAGCCTCTGAAGACTGCAAGCTCGGTCATGTTGAGGAGAGGCTGGGGCTAGCCGGCAACACTATCTCACCAATGCTGGTACTGCGGTGCGGGTTGACCCGGGCCCTGGAGCTTTGTATTACCGGTAAAATGATTGACGGCAAGGAAGCCAGCCGAATCGGGCTGATAAACAGGGCGGTCCCCGCCGACAAGCTGGAAGCCGAGGTTAATGAACTCGCCCAAGGACTGGCCCGCTTCCCCCGTGATGGCATCGCTCTAGGTAAGGCGTCACGGCATTTCCTCTACGACATTATGGGGGTAACCCAGGGGCTTACCCATGGTTACATACAGCATACTATGGGAACAAACCTGAGCTTTGAGCCGGACGAGTTTAATTTCTTCAAGGAGAGAAGGGACCAGGGGGTTAAGAAAGCGGCTCATGGGAAGCAGGATTTCTACAAATCACTTGATGAGTAAGCCGGTGAAGACAGAGGCGGGATATGTTTCCGGGGCGGTGATTGGTGAGCCCGGCCAAGAGGTACGTATCTATCGCGGCATCCCCTATGCTGCCCCGCCGCTAGGAGAGTTGCGCTGGCGGCCACCGCAACCGGTTGCTCACTGGTCGGGAACTCGCCAGTGCACCGAATTTAAGCCCATAGCCCCGCAGGGCGCGCTGGGCGATTTACCTCCTTTCCCCCAAATTTTGCCGTCAAGCGAAGACTGCCTCTACCTGAACATCCTGACGCCAGCCAAAAAGACCACGGACAAATTACCGGTAATGGTCTGGCTGCATGGCGGTGGCTACCAGCTGGGTAGTGCCAGTGACCCGCTCACCAATATCCCCCGCCTACCCGGCTACGGCGTCGTGATAGTTAACGTTAACATGAGGCTTAACAGCATAGGTCTAATGGCTCACCCCTTACTTTCCCGGGAATCAC
>DAOUMQ010000055.1:0-2931 GCA_034410425.1 Dehalococcoidales bacterium
ACTCTATGGGGATGCCTACCGTAAATATAGGGACAGAACGCCAAGGTGGATTGGAATACCGAAATCATAAGGAGGCAAGATGTCGCTTATACCAGCTTTTGAGATAGGAATATGGAACGCCTGGATATTAATCTTTCCTCTTGTGCTAATTCCCGCAGTATTAACATCAGTCAAAAAGGGCGTATTTAAGAAGACGGAATCCACCGTCGACCTCAGTAAAAGCGAACGAATAGTCTTTGCCTTATCAAAGGTGCTTTTAGCCCTGCTCTTCCTTTACTCCATCTTCTTACCGCTAAAGTTGGGAACGCTATGGTTCTATGTGGGGCTTCCCATCAGCCTGCTGGGGACGGTGACGTATATTATTGTGAGTATAAATATCGCCACTACGCCGGTTGATAGGCCGGTAACGAGGGGATTATACCGCTATTCAAGGCATCCGATGTATGTAGCCTCTTTCATAGCTCCCATAGGGGCCGGGATAGCTTCGGCTTCATGG
Source organism: Dehalococcoidales bacterium (assembly GCA_034410425.1). GTDB lineage: Bacteria > Chloroflexota > Dehalococcoidia > Dehalococcoidales > BS750m-G39 > DUEC01. The sequence goes on from DAOUMQ010000055.1 coordinate 497, forward strand.
CTTTTCTTGCTGCTCTCCGTCCTTTGTATTATTACCCACTTTATGAATGGAATCTTCGAAGAACGTTTGTGCCTTAAGGCATACGGTAGTGACTATCAAAAGTATCTGAATCGGACGCCAAGGTGGCTGGGAATACCCAAATCATGAGGAGAAAAGATGCCGCTGGTGCCCGCCTTTGATATAGGCGTCTGGAACGCCTGGATTTTCATGAGCAGCTTTCTGCTGCAGATGCTGGCGATAATGCTTTTGGGCAAGAGGGTGTGGGCCAGAAGCGGGCACCCCGCCGATATGAAGAAAAGCAAGACCGAGAAGACGAATAGCATAGTCGGCAACGGCATCTGGGGGCTAGCTACGGTCTATTCTATCTTTCTGCCCCTTAAACTGGGGGAGATATGGTTCTATATCGGCCTGCCCGTCTTCCTGGTGGGACTGCTGATACTGGCGGTAGCCACCGCCAACTTTGCCGCCGCCCCCGCTGAAAAACCGGCCACTAAAGGGGCCTATCATTTTTCGCGGCACCCGCTCTACCTATCAATGTTTATCATCTATATCGGCACCGGCATCGCCTGTGCTTCCTGGCTATTTCTCCTGCTGGGCATCGCCAACATCCTCTGGATGGGAACGGAGACGCACGTTGAGGAGAAATACTGCCTTAAAAAGTACGGCGATCCATACCGTAAATATATGAATAAAACGCCGAGGTGGCTGGGAATACCCAAAGCATAAGGAGATAAAATGTCGATTACACCCCCTTTTGAAATAGGAATATGGAATGCCTGGATACTTCAAGGTCTCTTTATTCTAGTGGCGATTGTTCCAGATTTTCTGATGGGTAAAGAGGCAAAACTAAGCACGAAAAGGATGAGCCAGTTCGTACCGTTCAGTAGGACTGAGAAGATGTTAGCTCTTTCCACCCATGTAGTCATCATGCCTATTGCTGCCATCTACTCTATCTTCCTGCCGCTAAAGCTAGGCACAGCGTGGTTATACGTAGGTCTTCCCATTTTTGCCCTGTCCTTGGTTATGTACGTCGTAACTACTATCAGCATTGCTAATACTCCGGTTAATGAGCCAGTTACTAGAGGAGCCTACCGCTTTTCACGACATCCTGTCTATTTCGGCGGCTTCTTGCTATACCTAGGCATAGGTATAGCCTGTGCTTCCTGGGTTCTTCTACTATGCGCAGTGCTATGGATAGTCTTTTGGCAAATTGCCGTACCTGCCGAAGAACGCTTCTTGCTCGAAAAGTACGGCGATTCCTACCGTAAATATATGAATAAAACGCCAAGGTGGATAGGAATACCCAAAGCAGTGTAAAATCAATAAAGAGAGGCGGAAACCCGTTTTATATCTTTTCCCACCCACCGCCCTTATAAGGAAGGGTTGAGAGTTTTAGAGGCAAAGCCTCTTTAGGGTGGGCAGGGTGGGAAGCAGAACACAGGTTTAGAAGGAAGAGAGTTGCAAAATGGCTGAAGATAAAGACTTAATCGCCTACTGCGGTATCTACTGCGGTGAATGCTTTATTGGCCAGGGCAAGGTCGCCGACCTGGCCCGCGACTTGAGAAAAGAGCTCAGAAAATACCACATAGATAAGATGGCTAAATCCTTCTCCGAGTCGCCCTTCTTCGCCGTATTCAAAGGCTACCCGCAGTGCTATGATGTGCTCGGGGCGCTGGTAAGAATGCGCTGCAACAGGGCCTGCAAGGGCGGCGGCGGCCCGCCCTTCTGCAAGATGAGAAAGTGCTGTATTAAGAAAGGCATTGAAGGCTGCTGGGAATGTGAAGAGTTCGAGACTTGCCAGGAACTGGACTTCGTGAAGACCTATCATGGAGACGCCCACCTCAAGAATTTAAGGAAGCTCAAGAAAGCGGGCGTCGAAGGTTTCTTGAAAGGCAAGAAATACTGGTATTTCCCACCTAAGAGGAAAGAAAATGCTTGACCTGAAATTCGTCAGGGAGAACATAGACAAAGTAAAGCAGGCGGTAGCCGACCGCCAGGACAGCGCCCCTCTGGATGAGATTGTAGGGCTGGACAGTGAGCGCCGCCAGAAACTGCTAAAGCTGGAGGATTTAAGGCACCAGCGCAAAGAGGCAGCGCGGGAAAAGAAGGCCGACAAGGAGACCGGGCGCGACCTGCGCACCACCATAAGGGGGCTGGAAGAGGAAGTCCGCAACCTGGACGAGCAGATTGAGGCGCTTTTATTACAGATACCCAATATCCCCCACCCCACCACCCCGGTGGGTAAAGATGAAGAAGATAACCCGGTAGTCCGCTCCTGGGGGGAACCAAAGAGCTTTGATTTTAAGCCCGCTCCCCACTGGAAGCTGGGCGAAGATTTAGGCATCATCGACTTTGAGCGGGGGGTAAAGCTCTCCGGCAGCCGCTTCTACGTGCTCAAAGGGCTGGGGGCAAGGCTGCAGAGGGCCATCATATCC
>DAOUMQ010000056.1:0-4214 GCA_034410425.1 Dehalococcoidales bacterium
AGTACGCGATAAGTATGCGCGTGACCTTTGGTGTCTGTCTAGTTTATGACCAGATGGTCGTTAACGGCGATGTCATCGGCGACTTCGGCTGGGGTAATTGGATAACCATAGCCGACGCTTACGCGGACATCGAGGCCAGGTAGGACAATACCTGTTCTATTAGGTTGGGCAACGGGGGTTCCGGGGGGCGTAAGCTCGCTCCCCGGAGCCCTTTGGTATGGTAAAAAATTAAGGTTCTTAGGTGAACTTATACTCTTGTCTTGCCTGCCGGGCGGGTAGCTAAAGACTCCGGCTGAATCAAGATTAGCTTTCGGCCCGGAGGCAAGAATATTTGGCAATTCGGCGGCCAAAGATATATAATAGTAGCAAGCCTTAAAGAGTATGCGGATATACGCTGTGCTAACCGGGTATTTTATTAAGGAAAAGGGCAAATGACGCGCTTCATCCTAGTGCGCTTGCTACAGTCATTTGTCGCCCTCATCGGTATTTCTGTATTAATCTTTCTTCTGGTCCGGGCTTCCGGAGACCCCACCATGCTGTACCGGACCAGCATGTCTACCGAGGAAGATATAGCCCGTATCAGAGCCAATCTGGGCCTGGATAAACCCTTACCGGAACAGTACTGGATTTTCATCACCGACCTGGCCCAGGGCGACCTCGGCAATTCCCTCGTTGGCCGGCAGCGGCCGGTAACCGATATGATTTGGGAGAGACTGGACAATACTTTACTGCTGGCTTTACCGGCATTCTTTATAAGTATGATAGCGGCACTCCTGCTGGGGGTTTTGGGGGCGGTCAAACGCGACACCTGGATGGATAACGGGGTAAAGTTCATAGCTATCCTGGGGCAGGCGGTGCCTGGTTTCTGGTTAGCTATCATGTGCATCCTGCTCTTTTCTGTGTATTGGCAAATATTGCCGCCTTCCCACAGCGGTGATTTTTCTCACTATGTGCTGCCGGTGGGCACCATGGCCTTTTTCCTGTTGCCGGGCATGCTCCGCCTGGTCCGTTCCAGCATGCTGGATGTCCTTGATAGCGAATACATCAAGATGGCCAGAATCAAGGGGTTGCCGGAGAGGGTAGTTATCTGGAAGCATGCCTTGAGGAATGCCCTGATAGCACCGCTGACAGCGGCGGGTATGATATTAGCTATGCTGGTTACCGGTACCGTGGTTACCGAGCAGGTTTTCGCCTGGCCCGGCGTCGGGAGTTTGATGCTGGACGCCTTGTTTTCCCGTGACTTCCCGGTGGTACAGGGTATTACCCTGATGGTAGCCGTTCTAGTTCTGCTGGTGAACTTAATGGTGGATATATTATACGCATACATTGAACCGCAGATACGATACCAACAGATGTAGGTTTTTAAAGGTATGGCTACGACAAAGCTTATGGGTTTGGATAAGGTTAGCGAGGTAAAGCGACCGAGGTCGATTTTCCTCAATTTAACCTTTATTATCCCGGCGATAATATTAGTCGGGGTGATAATTATGGCCATATTCGCCCCCTTACTGGCGCCTTATACCGAAGACCAGATAGCGTTAACGGATAGGCTTATGCCGCCAGCTTTTGTGGAGGGGGGCAGTCCCGCTCATCTCCTGGGAACGGACCTGGTCGGGCGGGATATCTTGAGCCGCCTAATCTACGGCGCCCGGATTTCCTTAAGCGTCTCACTGGTGGTTATCGTAATTACCGCTGGTATTGGCACGGCGCTGGGGATAATAGCCGGCTATCTGGGGGGGCGTCTCGATGCCTTTTTAATGAGGGTAACCGATATAAGCCTGGCCTTTCCCGCCATTTTAATAGCCCTCCTCTTTGCGGCTACCATTGGGCCGAGTTTTTGGACCGTTGTCATTGCTATATCTATGCTCGGTTGGGCCCCCTACGCACGTTTGATACGGGGAGAAGCCCTGAAACTGCGTGAGGCGGACTTCGTGAACCAGGCGCGCATCATCGGCACCTCTCCGATAAGAATCATGCTCAGGCACATTTTCCCCAACATTGTTAATCCGCTGATAATAATGGCGACATTATCGGTGGGTATGGTGATTCTAACGGAGGCTGTTTTGAGCTACCTTGGTGCCGGCATCCCGCCTCCAGCCGCGTCATGGGGGAACATGGTAAACGATGGCAGGAGCCTCCTGGATGTCGCCTGGTGGATATCTACCTTCCCGGGCATAGCCATCGGGCTGGTGGTGATGGCCGGGAATTTCCTGGGCGACTGGCTTCGCGATAAGCTTGACCCCAGGCTGAGGCAAATATGAAAAAGGTTCTTCTTGAAGTAGAGGACTTGCACACCTTTTTCTTCACCCGGAGGGGCGTGGTCAAGGCCGTCGACGGGATAAGCTTCTACGTGCGTGAGGGGGAGACCTTCGGGCTGGTGGGCGAGTCCGCTTGTGGCAAGACGGTAACCGCTTTGTCTATCCTTCGCTTGCTTCCCGAGCCAGGGGGCAGGATTGTCGCTGGCAAGGTTGTCTTCGATGGGACGAACCTCCTGGAGCTGGACAAGAAGGAGATGAGGGCCTATCGCGGTAGAGAGATTTCTATGATTCTCCAGGACCCGATGACTTCGCTTAACCCGGTTTACCCCATCGGTGACCAGATAGCCGAAGCGGTGCGGATGCGCCATGACCTGCCTGATAATATGGTTGAGCCGGAGGTCATTTCGGCGCTGCGGTTGCTTAAGATACCCTCTCCGGAGACGATTTTGGGGGAATATCCTTTTCAGCTGGGCGGAGGGATGAGGCAGCGGGTGGTGGGAGCCATCGCCATGTCCTGCCGCCCCCGCCTGTTGATAGCCGATGAGCCCACCACTGCCCTCGATGCCACCATACAGGCCCAGTACCTGGCCCTGTTTAAGGACGTCCAGAAGAAGACAAACGTGTCGATAATCTTTATTACCCACGACTTCGGGGTCGTGGCCAATATGTGCCATCGGGTGGCGGTGATGTATGCCGGTAAGATAGTGGAGACGGCTACCACCAGTGAATTGTTCAAATCCCCCAGGCATCCTTACACCGTGGCTATGATGAACTCGGTGCCCCGTCTGGACCATAGGGATAAGCGGCTTTATTCGATTAAAGGGCAGCCTCCATCGCTGATGAACTTGCCTCCCGGCTGTCGTTTCTACCCCCGCTGCCCCGACGCCACCGATGTTTGCCGTAAGAAAGAGCCCACTATGGTGGAGATTGGCGATGGGCACTCGGTATCATGCTGGAGGCTGAAATAGACCATGGCTGATATTTTACTGGAAGGGCGCGACCTGACCAAGCACTACCCGATTAAAAAGGGTCTTCTTCAGCATACCATCGGCTGGGTAAGGGCGGTGGACGGCATATCGTTCACCATAGAGCGAGGCAAGACGCTGAGCCTGGTTGGGGAGTCGGGCGCCGGCAAGACAACTACGGCCAAGGCGGTTCTGCTCCAGGAGAGGCTGACCTCGGGGACTATCCTATTTGAAGGGCGTGACTTAAGGAAACTCTCTCGCTCACAGCTGGCTAAGGAGTATCGGCCCAGTCTGGGTTCGGTACAGCAGAACCCGTGGAGCTCTATGAACCCCCGGATGCGGGTGAGGGATATTGTCGCCGAGCCGCTGGCGGTGAATACCAAGAAGTCAAGGGAGCAGATTCGTAACCGGGTGGTGGAGCTGCTGGAGCAGGTGGGCCTGAGAGCGGACCATGTCGACCAGTACCCGCATGAGTTCAGCGGAGGACAGCGGCAGCGGATTGCGGTGGCGCGCGCCCTGGCCTTGAACCCCAGCCTGGTCATTTTGGACGAGCCCGTCTCGGCCCTGGACGTCTCGATTCGGGCGCAGATAATGAATCTCCTCAAAGACCTCCAGACCAAGAATAATTTAAGCTATCTGGTTATAGCCCATAACCTGGCCACGGTAAGGTATATGAGCCACACCATGGCCATCATGTATCTGGGGCAGATAGTGGAGTACGGGGGGGCGGAGGAGCTGTTCAAGCGGCCTTTGCATCCCTACACCAAGGCATTGATATCGGCATCGCTCTTGAGGTTGCCTGAGGACGAGGAAAAAGAAGGAAAACAGATAATATTGAGTGGAGAGATGCCCTAATTGCTCTGTTCTTAATCCTAAACTGATCAGACAAATGAAGCGTTTAGGCTTAATAGCCTCTGTTCAACCCCACTTCATAGTTTCCGATTTCTGGGTTGTTGATCGTGTAGGCAATGCCAGAGCACGTTGGGTTTAC
>DAOUMQ010000057.1:0-5294 GCA_034410425.1 Dehalococcoidales bacterium
ATCAGCGGGATTACCCTGGTCTGTGGTGAAAACGTCTGCGGCATCGACCCGCAGCTTGAGCTCGACGCCAAAGGCAAGGTTGTTTCCGCCCCCGATATGGACCGCAGGATTGAAATCTATCGGCGCTATCACCAGGGCTACGGCGAACTCCTGGTCCAGATGAACGTGGAGGATACCAGGCTGGGCGTTGCCGAATACGTCAGCAAGAAGCACGGGCTGGAGACCATTGAGCTGAAGTGGGGGCAGGGTGCCAAGTGTATCGGCGGCGAGATTAAGGTCAATACCCTGGAAAGGGCGTTGGAGCTCCAGAAGCGCGGCTATATCATCACCCCCGACCCGACCAGCGCCGTGGTCAAGGCCTCTTTTAAGGACGGCTCCCTAAAGGAGTTTGAGCGCCACAGCCGCCTCGGTTTCATCGGTGAAGAGGAATTCTATAACGAGGTCAAGCGCCTGAGGGACCTCGGTTTCAAGCGTATTACTCTTAAAACAGGAGCCTACGGATTGCGTGAGCTGGCCATGGCTATCAAGTGGGGCTCCAAGGCCAAGATTGACTTGCTTACCATAGACGGTGCCCCCGGCGGCACCGGCATGAGCCCCTGGCGGATGATGGAAGAGTGGGGAATGCCCAGTCTCTACCTGCATGCGGCGGCCTACGAGTTTTGCCAGAAGCTGGCCGATAAGGGCGAGAGGCCGCCCGATATCGCCTTTGCCGGTGGCTTCAGCAGTGAAGACGGTCTTTTCAAGGCGCTGGCCCTCGGCTCACCCTTCGTCAGAGCGATCTGCATGGGGCGGGCACTGATGATTCCGGGCATGGTCGGTAAGAATATCGCCCTGTGGCTCCAGAACGGCAATCTGCCCAATACCGTCGGCCAGTTCGGCTCAACGGCGGAGGAGATTTTCGTCAACTATGAAGACGTCAAGAACATAGTCGGCGCCAGTGAAATGAAGAACATCCCCCTGGGCGCGGTGGGAATATACAGCTATACCGATAAGCTCAAGGTGGGCTTGCAGCAGTTGATGGCGGGGGCAAGGTGCTTCAGCCTGCCGGCAATCACCCGGCGCGAGCTTATGTCCCTTACCGAAGAGTGCGCCAAGGTCACCGGCATACCCTACTTGATGGACGCCTACCGTGAGGAAGCGGAGGCTATTCTGGGATAAAGAGCTAGTTTCGGACTTCAAGGGGGGCTAGAGTATATTAAGATAGCCCCCCTTTTGCTTTAAGACGTTTCTAGCCAGCTTTACGAGCCTGCCCCCGATATAGTATGCTAGCAGCAGATTGCAAGTCTCAGATGTCCTGGTCTGGCTACAGTACATCGCCTGCCTGGTCCTCATCCTCTTCGCTGGGGCGAGGCTGGCCCGCTACGGGGATGCTATCGGCGAAAAAACAGGGGTAGGCGGGCTGTGGATTGGGCTGGTGCTGCTGGCGGCCATTACCTCGGTACCGGAGCTGGTCACCGGGGTGAGTTCAGCGGCGCTGGTCGGCCTACCCGACCTGGCCGCCGGCACCCTCCTGGGAAGCTGTCTCTTTAATCTGACCCTAATCGCCCTGCTGGACATCCTCTACCGCAAGGGGCCGATTCTGGGCCAGGCGCGGCTAAGACATACGGCATCAGCCGCCGTGGGGATACTGCTTCTGGCTGTCGTCGCCGCCAGTATCTGGGCCGGTGACAGCCTCTCTGGCTTCGCCCTGGGTTGGCTGGGCGCCCCCAGCATCATTATTCTTATTATATACCTGGTGGCGATGAGGCAGATGTTCCGCTATGAGCGCCGCCACCCCATACCTAAAACGGTCGCCACGCCTCAATATAAAGAGCTCCCCTTAAAGACGGCCTACCTCAGGTTTATCCTGGCGGCTATGGTGGTCATCGGTGCCGGTATATGGGTATCCTTCGTCGGCGATGAAATAGCCCAGGCCACCGGCTGGGGAGCCAGCTTTGTCGGCAGCCTGTTTCTGGCCATCAGCACCTCACTTCCGGAGCTGGTGGTGACCATTGCCGCCCTCCGTCTGGGGGCGATTGATATGGCGGTGGCTGATATACTGGGCAGCAACATGTTCAATATCGCCATTATCTTTGCCGTCGACCTGTCTTACACCCAGGGGCCTATCCTCTCCTCGGTGTCAGGGTCTCACCTTATCACTGCGGCGGTGACCATGGCCATGAGCCTGGTTGTTATCCTGGGGCTCCGCTTTGCCCAGAAGGCCAAGACCTTTAAGTTCATCAGCTGGTACGGCTTGGTCTTAGTCGGGCTCTATATTGTGGGCGCTTATGCCCTGTTTACCTCCGGCATGGGCCTTGGCTAAAGCCTGAAGATTAGCCGTTTTTCTTTTGACGGGCGATGAGCGGTTCGGCTATAATAATTTAGTTTTCTTTGTTTCCGGTTAGGCTTAAATAGATGCTGATAAGCCAAGTCCTTGCCATCGCTATTTTCGTCATCATGTTCGTTGCCATCATTGTTGGCAAGGTGCATCGTTACATTCCCGCCCTGATTGGTGCCGGCCTCACCCTGACCATCGTCTTTCTGGCGACCATGCAAAGCCCGGAATCAATCACTAACGTTCTTAACCTGGGACAGCTGGGGCAGGGCAGCTTCTGGGTGCCAGGGCAGGAGCACATAGAGTCCTACGGCATCAACTGGCAGACCATCGTCTTTATCGGCGGCATGATGGTCATGGTGGAAGGGTTGGGTGAGGTGGGCTTCTTCCGCTGGATATGCCTGCTCCTGGCCAGGATGGTCAACTACAAGGTTGTCCCCATACTGGTTGTCTTCATGCTGCTCTCGGGCTTCCTCTCCATGTTCATCGATAGCATCACCGTGCTTTTGTTCTTGGCTATGGTCACCATCGAGCTGGCCCGCCTGCTTAAGTTCGACCCGGTGCCGATGATAATCGCCGAAATCTTTGCCGCCAACACTGGCGGCGCCGCCACCATGTCCGGTGACCCGCCCAACATAATTATCGGCACTGCCCTCGGCTACACCTTCACCGACTTCGCCGCCAATACCGGCATCATTGCCTGGATTGGGATGGGGCTTACCCTGGTCTTCTTCTACTTCGTCTTCCGCAAGACGCTCAATAGCTCCCGGGACGAGGCGAATGTCCCTACCGCCCAATACCCCCAGCCCAGAGAGGCTATTATCGACCCACTCCACTTCCGCATCAACGCCGCCATCTTTGTCGCCGTAATAGCCCTGATAGTCACCCACGCCGAGACCGGCCTGTCTATGGCCTTCATCGGCGTTATCGCCGCTGCGGTAACGCTGCTGGCGGCGTGGCGGAAGGCTCGGCATGTTATCAGCCGTATAGATTGGCGGACGCTGCTCTTCTTTATCGGGCTGTTTATCTGCGTCGGTGGGCTGGAGGAAACACGCGTGCTGGAGATGCTGGCCAACTATATCGGCACTGTCTCCGGCGGCAGCTTGGTGCTGGTGATACCGCTTATTCTCTGGATATCCGCCTTTGCTTCGGCGATAGTGGATAACATCCCCTTTGCTGCCACCATGGTGCCCGTAATCCAGAACCTTGCCCGGTCGGTTACCTTAGACCTGCATCCGATGGCCTGGACGCTGGCGCTGGGCACCGATATCGGCGGCAACGCCACCCCCATCGGCGCTTCGGCCAACGTCGTCGGCACCGCCATCGCTGAGAAAGAGGGGTACCCGATAAGCTGGGGCAGGTTCTGCAAATACGCCTTTCCGGCCATGCTTATGGTAGTCAGCTTATGCTGGCTGTATTTGGTGATAAGATACGCTTAAAAGGGGAGGGAGAAAATGTGGAAGAAAATTCTGGTCCCACTGGACGGCTCCGACTTAGCTGAGCTGGCTCTTTCCTATGCCGAAGAGCTGGCCACTGCTTTCAAGTCCGAGCTTATCCTGCTCTATGTCGGCGAGGCCTCCGAGGAGCAATACCTCCATATGCACCGGCTCTACCTGGAAAAAATGGCCGTGCAGACGAAGAAGGCGGTCAAGAGGGTCAGCCCGGTGGTCATATCGGGCAAGCCCGCCGAGGCAATTGTCAAATACACCGAGAAAAACGATATCAGGCTCATCGTGATGGCCTCTCACGGCCATTCGGGCATAATACCCTGGGCCAAGGGGGGCATCGCCAGCAAGGTGATTGAGGGCGTCGGCGTGCCGCTGCTGCTCATCAAGGAGACTAAAAGGCGTAAGACCAAGGAAAAGCATCTGATAAGCCGTATCCTCCTGCCCCTGGACGGCTCCGAGGCCGGCGAAGCCGCCATAACCAGGGTCAAGGAGCTTAAATCCCGACTGGAAGCCGAGGTCATTCTGCTGGAGGTGGTGCCGCTGGGGAAGCATATCCGCACCGTTGGCGGCCTGGACTACATTCTCTACCCCGAAATAGAACTGGAGACCTTCAAGGTGGAAGCCAAGGCATACCTGGACAAGGTCTATAAGCGGCTGCATAGGGGCAAGGGCGAGCTCAGGGTTGAAATCAAGATGGGCAAGGTCGTCAAGGAAATCCTGGACTACGCCCGGGAAAAGAAGGTCAGCCTGATTGCCATATCCAGCCACGGCCACTCGGGCATGACTAAATGGGTCTTTGGCAGCACCGCCCAAAAAATTATATCAGACAGCCCGATTCCGGTGCTGGTGGTAAGGGCGCCGGCGGGGGTTGCCTAGCCGATTTGCATCACCCTTGGGTTATGGGTTATTATAAAGAGTCGTACCCGCCCCTGTAGCTCAGTTGGATAGAGCACCAGCCCCCGGAGCTGGGTGCGAGCGTTCGAGTCGCTCCAGGGGCACTTTCTGTATTAACAGGGAGACGATTTAAGTTGACAACCAAAAGCCGACTCATTGAAATTAGGTGGCACGGCCGCGGCGGGCAGGGCGCCGTTACCTCCGCCGAGCTGGTGGCACAGGCGGCAATCAGCGAAGGCAAATTCGCCCAGGCCTTCCCCAGTTTCGGCCCGGAGAGGAGGGGAGCACCGGTGCTGGCTTTCGTCAGGATAGACAGCCAGCGGCCCATCCTGATAAGGGCCGAGATAGCCCAGCCCGATATAGTGGTGGTGCTCGACCCTGGGCTGCTCAGCATCGTCAATGTTGCCTCGGGCTTAAAGGAAAACGGCATCGTAATAATGAACACCAAAAAGTCGTTTCAGGATGTCGGCGCTAATCTCAAGGCTAAATGCCGGCTGGCCAAGGTCGATGCTACCGCCATCGCCAGGGAGGTCTTAGGCGTGCCGATTACCAATACCACCATGGTGGGAGCCCTGGTTAAAGCCAGCGGCGTGGTGGAGCTGGAATCACTGGTTGAGCCACTGCAGAACCGCTTTGGC
>DAOUMQ010000058.1:0-4345 GCA_034410425.1 Dehalococcoidales bacterium
CATGGTTAGTTGCGGAAAACTGGACAAAATGCTAGTATGAGGTTGATTCCCCAATCCAGTCCAAGCAGGTAACAGCGCTGAAACTATTAGATAGAATAGATAGCCCCGCCGACCTGAAAAAACTGAGAAAACGGGAACTAAAGCAGCTAGCCGCTGAGATAAGGCAGGAACTGGTGGCCAGGGTAACCTCTAACGGAGGCCATCTGGCTTCCAACCTGGGAGCGGTTGAGCTTACCATAGCCCTACACCGCGTATTTGATAGCCCGCGGGACAAGATTATCTGGGACGTGGGCCATCAGAGCTATGCCCACAAACTGCTCACCGGCCGCCGAAAGCGCTTTGCCTCCCTGCGCCAGTACGGGGGAATATCCGGCTTCACCAGCCGCAGTGAGAGCGAACACGACCCCTTTGGCGCCGGTCATGCCAGCACCTCTATTTCCGCCGCCCTCGGCATGGCTATCGCCCGCGACCTTGCCGGCGACGACTACCAAGTAGTCGCCATTATCGGTGACGGAGCTATAACCGGAGGCATGGCCCTGGAGGCAATGAACCAGGCGGGGCACCTGGGCTCCAGGATGTGCGTGATTCTAAATGATAACGGGATGTCGATTTCGCCCACCGTTGGCGGCATAGCCAAGCTGCTTAACCGGGTGCGCCTCGACTACCGCTACCAGTGGGCAGAAAGAAAGGGCGAACGGCTAATAGACGCTCTCCCCCTGGGTAAAAAGCTGGTGCAATTTGGCCAGTGGCTCCGCAGGGGATTCAAGGGCTTAATCATGCCCACCGTGCTCTGGGAAGAACTCGGCCTCACCTATATCGGCCCCATCGACGGGCACGATATTAGCGCTCTGGAGACAGCCCTTGCCCAGGCGCGGGACTACTCCAAACCGGCCTTCGTCCATATCATCACCACCAAGGGTAAAGGGTACCAGCCGGCCGAGGGCGACGCCGTTTACTTTCACGGTGTGCCTGTCAAGAGCGCCAGCACCAGGGTAGCGCCCAGCTACAGCGAGGTATTCGCCCAGACGGTGCTCAAATTGGCCCGAGAAGAGCCCAGGCTGGTGGCGATTACCCCGGCTATGCCTGAGGGGAATTTTCTGAGCACGGTTGAGGCTGAGTTCCCGCAGCGGGTCTTTGACGTCGGCATCTGCGAGCAGCACGCGGTTACCTTTGCCGCCGGGTTAGCGGCACAGGGTTTCATACCCATCGTGGCTATTTATTCCACCTTCCTCCAGCGCGCCTTTGACCAGGTAATACACGATGTTTGCCTCCAGGACCTGCCGGTTATCTTCGCCATCGACCGCAGCGGCATCGTCGGCGAAGACGGCAAGACGCACCAGGGCTCTTTTGACATCTCCTACCTGAAATTTATTCCCAACCTGATAGTAGCCGCCCCCAAGGATGAGAACGAGCTCCAGCACCTGCTCTACACCGCGGTCAAGTCAAAGCACCCCATGGCGATACGATACCCCCGCGGCTCCGGTCTGGGCGTAGAATTAGAGACGGCGCTGCACGAGATTCCCATAGGCAAGGGGGAAGTAATAAGGCAGGGCAAAGACGTGGCCATATTAGCTATAGGCACTATGGTGGCTCCGGCTGTTGAAGCCGCCCGGGAGCTGGCTTCTAAAGGGATTGAGGCGACGGTGGCTAACGCCCGTTTTGCCAAGCCGCTTGACGCCGAGCTTATAACCGACCTGGCCAGGCGTATTAAATGCCTGGTTACCATCGAGGAAAACGCCGTCAGCGGCGGCTTCGGCAGTAGCGTCGTCGACCTGCTGCAGGAATCAGGTATCAAAGATATAAGCATAAAGAGCATCGGTATCCCCGATGAGTTCGTGGAGCAGGGCCCTCAAGCCGTTCTCCGTGCCAAGTACGGCCTCGATGCCGAAGGGATAGCCAAGCAGGTCTTAGAGTTATTTCCCGGTCACTAGTCCAGCAATGTCAGGTGCCAGCTTAAACGCCTGATTCTTGTTTTAAGAAATATACAGGGAGGAGGAGTGGATAAGCTGACCATCAGAGATATAGACGTTAGCGGCAAGAGAGTCCTGGTGAGGACCGACTTCAATGTCCCCCTGAATGAAGAGACGGGAGCGATTAACGATGACAGCCGTATCCGGGCAACCCTGCCGACCATCAAGTATCTTATTGAGCGTAGAGCCAGGGTTATTCTTTGCTCGCACCTGGGCCGGCCCAAGGGGAAGGTAGTGGCCAAACTGAGCCTGACCGTGGTCGCCCGGCGCCTTTCGCAGATTCTGGGGAAAACGGTAAAAGTGGCCGGTGATAGCCTCGGCGCCGAGGTGAAGCAGGCGGTAGAGAGCTTAAAGCCGGGGGATGTTATCCTCCTGGAAAATATTCGCTTTCACCCCGAGGAGGAAGCCAACGATGACTCCTTCGCCAGAGATCTGGCCCGTCTGGCCGATATCTACGTAAACGACGCCTTCGGCGCCAGCCACCGCTCCCATGCCTCCATAGTGGGCGTAGCCAATTACCTGCCGGCGGTGGCTGGCTTGCTGGTGGAGAAGGAAATCAGTGTCCTGGAAGACCTCCTGGCCAATCCCCACCACCCCTTCGCCGAGCTTGCCGGCGGCGCTAAGGTAAGCGATAAGCTGGGTATAATGGCCAATACCATAGACAAGGTTGACTGCCTGCTCATCGGCGGCGGTATGGCGGCCACTTTTTTAAAGGCTAAGTCCTATCAGGTAGGCAAATCACTGGTAGAAGATGATAAAATAGAGCTGGCGGCCAAGCTGATAAGAGAAGCAAACCAGCGAGGAGTGCCTTTGATGCTGCCGGTTGACGTGGTGGTTACCCCTGAAGCGAGCACCGAAGCCGAAGCCAGGGTAGTATCAATAGAGGAGATACCGACGGAATGGCAGATTGCCGATATCGGTCCTCAGACCATCCAGAACTTCTCCGAGGAACTAAAACGCTGCCAGACCATCTTCTGGAACGGCCCCATGGGCATATATGAAATAGCCCAATTCGCTAAAGGCACTCAAGCCATGGCCAGGCTTTTGGCCGGGCTCAAGGCTACCACCATTATTGGGGGAGGCTCATCGGCCGAGGTGGTAACCGAGATGAAGCTGGCCGATAAGATGACCTTTGTCTCTACTGGAGGTGGGGCTTCGCTCCGCTTTTTGAGCGGTCAAAAGCTGCCCGGTGTAGAAATATTGCTAAACAGGGAGGGCGGAGGTAATGGATAATCTAGAGCTAATCAGGGAAATCTCCCGACCTTCACCGAGTAAGATTGTTCTGGTGGTTATTGACGGCCTGGGCGGATTGCCCAGCCCCCAAACGGGCCAGACGGAGCTGGAGACGGCTAAAACCCCTAATCTCGACCGGCTGGCCAGCCAGGGTGTCTGCGGTCTCATCGACCCGGTGGGGCCGGGGATAACCCCGGGCAGTGCCCCGGGGCACCTGGCCCTATTCGGCTACGACCCTTTCAGGTTCAACATCGGACGGGGGGTGCTGGAGGCGGTGGGCATCGATTTTGAGCTAAATCCGGGAGCTGTAGCTGCCCGTGGCAATTTCTGTACTATAGACAATGCCGGGCTGGTTACCGACCGGCGGGCAGGGCGCATCTCCACTGAGAAGTGCGCCGAGCTGTGCCAGCTGATGGACGGAATAGTCATAGATGGGGTAAAGCTCTTTGTTCTCCCGGTCAGAGAACACCGCTTTGTCGCCGTCTTTCGGGGCAAAGGACTGCTTTCTGATGTCAGCGATTCCGACCCCCAGCAGACAGGAGCCGCACCAAAGGTGGTTGCCGCCCTGAAGCCGCAGGCCAATACCATGGCGGCTATCGCCAATAAGTTTCTGGCCCGGGCCAAAATAGCCCTGGCTGAGCACCACCCGGCCAACATGGTGCTCCTGCGCGGCTTCTCCCAACAACCCCACCTCCCCACCATAGACGAGGTCTATAAATTAAAGCCAGCGGCTATTGCCGTCTATCCTATGTATCGCGGCTTAGCCAAGCTGGTCGGGATGGAGGTCCTGAAGACCGGCACTACTATCGCCGAGGAGATGGCCACGCTGAAACAGCACTATGCCGATTACGACTTCTTCTTCCTGCACATAAAGGGGACTGATTCCGCCGGCGAAGACGGCGACTTCGAGGGCAAGGTCAGGATTATCGAAGAAGTCGATAAGGCTCTTCCCGGCCTGACCGGCCTCAAACCCGATGTTATCGTGGTTACTAGCGACCACTCAACGCCGGCCCTGCTCAAAGGGCATAGCTGGCATCCCTTACCGATAGTCCTTTATTCTAGGTGGTGCCGCCCCGACAGGGTAGAAGAGTTCTCTGAACGGGCCTGCATCTCGGGGGGACTGGGCAGGTTTGCCGCCACCC
>DAOUMQ010000059.1:0-8285 GCA_034410425.1 Dehalococcoidales bacterium
TCGGAGAGCTGTGCCCTTGACCATATCGGCGCCCAATTCTTAAGGGAGATTGAGCCTGGCGAGATAGTTACCATCAACGAGAACGGGCTGGAAAGCCACCGGGAAAAGGTGGCTAGAAGGGCGCTATGTATCTTTGAGTATATCTACTTCGCCCGCCCCGATTCGGTGATTAACGGTCGGCTGCTCTACCCGGCGCGGCAGGCTATGGGCGAGGGGCTGGCCCAAGAACACCCGGTGGATGCCGACATGGTTATGGGCGTGCCCGATTCGGCTACCGCCGCCGGCATCGGCTATTCCCAGTATTCGGGTATTCCCCTGTGCGAGGGACTGCTCAAGAACCGCTATGTCGGCCGCACCTTTATCGAGCCCGACCAGCGCATCAGAGACCTGGGCGTTAAGCTGAAGTTCAACCCCCTGCCCCAGATGCTTGATGGACAGCGAGTGGTGGTCGTTGACGATAGCATCGTCCGGGGCACCACTACCCCCAAGGTAGTAGGGCTGCTGAGGAGGGCGGGGGCTAAAGAGGTGCACATGCGCATCTGTGCCCCGCCTATCCGCTACCCCTGCTTCTTCGGCGTTGATATGGCTACCCGCTGGGAGCTGATTGCCGCTCAAAAGACTATACCCGAGGTCAGGGACTTTATTGGCGCTGACTCACTGGGCTATTTGAGCATTGACGGGCTGATTAAGGCGGTAGCCCTGCCCAAGGATATCTTCTGTCTGGCCTGCTTTACCGGTGACTACCCGATACCGGTCCAGATTGAGATGGACAAGCTGGCGCTGGAGACCACCGCCGCCGATGAGTATAGCCCCTTTGGCATAAAGCAGCGGTGAGCTTTAAGGCCGTCCTGCTTGACACCAGGCCTTGAATCCATTATTAATATCGGTAACCAACCGCTCCAATATTCATATTTAGGAGGATTTTTATCATGGGTTATTTCGCTATATTTATGGCTATCCCTGGTTTCTTCCTGAGCTCTTTCTTCCTGATGCTCCTCTGGGGGGTGATTGCCCCTGAGCTGGGCATAGACACGATAAGCTATACCATGTCGATGCTGGTGACCATTACCCTCTGGCTGGCGGTGGCACCTCTGGCGGCGGTTGCCCGCAGAAAAAGAGACTAGCCGCTGTTTTTGTTTATAGTAGAATAGAGTTTGATTGCGAGAGGTGGTCCGATGAAAGAGACCTATGCTGGCGCTGGCGTTGATATTGGGGCCAAGGATAGAGCCATCGAGCGAATCAGCCGGCTGGTAAAGTCTACCCTGCGTCCCGAAGTCCTGAGCGGCGTTGGCTTCTTTGGTGGCATGTATGAGTTTAAGGGATACGGAAAGCCGGTACTGGTATCGAGTATTGACCAGGTAGGTACGAAAACGAAGCTGACTAATGCCCTCGACAAGTATGATACTGTCGGTATTGACATTGTAAGTCACTGTGTCAATGACATCTTCACCTGCGGGGCCGAGCCGCTTTTTTTCCTGGACTACATCGGTATGGGCAAGATGATACCGGATAAGGTTGAGTCAATCGTTCAGGGATTAACGCAGGCCTGCCGCGAGGTGGGCTGCGCCCTTATCGGCGGCGAGACCGGGGAAATGGCGGGGCTGTATGCCACCACTGACGACTACGACTTGGTCGGCTTCGTTATCGGCGTGGTGGCAAAAGACAAAATTATTACGGGGAAGTCGATTACTACCGGTGATGCTGTTCTGGGCCTGCCTTCCAATGGACTGCATACCAACGGCTATTCCCTGGCCCGTAAAATTTTCGGGGAGACCCGGCAGGCGCTGAACAAATACTATGATGAACTTGGCCGGACCGTCGGCGAAGCGCTCCTGGAACCGCATATCTGCTACTACAACCAGCTGAAGCCGCTATTGCCTTTTGTTAAGGGCCTGGCCCATATCACCGGCGGCGGCTTGATTGATAACGTGCCCCGGGTCTTGCCCAAGGGCCTGGCGGCAAGATTCGATAGCAAGTCGTGGGCGGTTCCGCCTATCTTTGCCCTTATCCAGAAGCGAGGCAATGTCGACCGGGACGAGATGTTCCACGTCTTTAATATGGGCATCGGTACGGTTATAATCTGTTCCAGCGGTGCTGTTGCCAATATTACCAAAGCCCTGCCTGAGGCTAGGGTTATCGGCGAGGTGATAAAGCAGAAAGGGGCGAGGGTAGTTATTGAATAAGGAGGACAGGAATTTGGCAACGGCAAAAAGGACTAGAATGGACATTCTCTGGTCAATACTGCTGACCGTCCTCGGTATCGCCTGCTTCCCGGTCAATCCCCTCGTCTTGAGCGGTGCTATTGATGTAGAGACCTACCTGCCGCTGGAAATCATCGGCTGGGTTACCCTGGTCTTGGGTATGGTGCTGGTCATGGCGCCGATAGTGATGTTCCCGCGGTGGGGCGGGGTGACTAAAGGAAAATCGTTTGTCGAAACCACCCGCCTGGTTGACAGCGGGCTTTACGCTATTGTCCGCCACCCGCAGTACACCGGTGGGGTTATAGCCATATTTCTTACCACATTATTATGGTACCCGCACTGGCTGTTCGGTGTGCTCGGTGCCGCCGGCACGGTGGTTATCTACCTGGGCTGTCGGGAGGAGGACAAGCTGTTGCTAAAGAAGTTCGGCGACGGCTACAGAGCCTATATGCAGAGAGTGCCCAGGATGAACTTTTTGCTGGGGATAATAAGGCTAGCGCGAAGTAGAAAATAAAGGGAGGTATTCATGCGAGCCATTATCAGCGTCTCTGATAAAGCCGGGGTAACCGATTTTGCCCAAGGATTAAGCCAGCTTGGCTTTGAGGTCTTCTCCACCGGCGGCACCAAAAAGGCGATTGCCCAGGCTAAGGTGCCGGTAAAAAGCGTCTCCGAGATAACCGGTTTCCCTGAGATTCTAGACGGCCGGGTAAAGACCCTGCACCCCATGGTTCACGGCGGTATTCTGGCCAACCGCAAGCTAGCCGCCCACATGGAAGAGCTGGCCAAGCACGGCATCGCTGAAATCAACCTGGTGGCGGTCAACCTCTATCCCTTCGTTCAGACCGTCTCCAAAGAAGGGGTCAGTATTGACCAGGCGCTGGAGAACATTGATATCGGTGGGCCGACCATGATTCGGGCGGCGGCAAAGAACTTCCCCAGCGTCATCGTCGTCGTCGACCCCGCCGACTACCCGCTGGTACTGGAGAAGCTGAAAAAGGGAAAGGTAGACCTGGCCGAGCGCAAAAGGCTGGCGCAGAAGGCCTTCCAGCACGTGGCTATCTACGATACCGCCATCTCCCAGTATCTCAGGCGGGACGTGGAGGGCTTCCCTGAGGAGATGTCCGTCGCCCTGAAGAAACGCTACGGGCTCCGTTACGGCGAGAACCCCCACCAGCAGGCCGCCTTCTATGCCGAACCCGCGGTGGGGGAGGCCGAGACTGGCATCACCTGGGCCGAACAGCTGGGGGGCAAGGAGCTTTCCTTTAATAATATCCTGGATGCCGATGCCGCCTGGGGGGCGGTGACCGATTTTGCCGCGCCCACGGTAGCCGTTATCAAGCACACCAACCCCTGCGGGCTGGCCAGCTATGACGATATTGCCGAGGCCTATCGGCGCGCCTTCAGCGGCGACCCGGTGGCCGCCTTCGGCGGCATTGTCGCCGCTAACCGTCCGCTTACCCTGGCTATGGCTCAAGAAATGAAACCGGTCTTCTACGAGATAGTCATCGCCCCGGAGTACGAAGATGCAGCGCTAAAATTACTAAAGACCAAGAGAGACCTGCGTATCCTGCTGGCGAAACTGCCCCCCGGCTATGGCAAGGCGCTGCCGGGCTACCTCGATTTCCGCCGGGTAAAGGGCGGCTTTTTAGTCCAGGACTCCGATTCTCTGCCTGAGGGCAAGGTGGAGCTGAAGACCGTGACCGTGAAGAAACCGACAAAAGAAGAAATCGCTGACCTGCTCTTTGCCTGGAGGGCGGTCAAGCATATAAAGTCGAACGCCATCGTCCTGGTCAAGGACAGGACGCTGTTGGGCATGGGCGCCGGACAGCCCAGCCGCATCATCAGCGCCCAGATTGCCATCAAGAAGGCAGGGGACAGGGTCAAGGGCAGTGTGCTGGCTTCGGACGCCATGTTCCCCTTTCCCGATGTCGTCGAGGCGGCGGCCGGGGCCGGGGTTACGGCTATTATCCAGCCCGGCGGCTCGATCCGGGACGAGGACTCAATCAAGGCGGCTGACGCCCATAAAATGGCGATGGTCTTTACCGGCACCAGGCACTTCAGGCATTAAGCTCTAATGTGGGAGGGAGGCTATGGCTAACGTAGTATTGGTTTCCGATATGCTTAGAGGTTTCCTAGAGGAGGGTTATCCTCTCTATTGCGGGGAGAGGGCCCGGCGCATAATCCCCAATGTCCAGCGCCTGCTGGAGCGGGAACTGGCTAAGGGCTCCAAGGTCTTCTTTCTCTGCGACCAGCATGACCCAGACGACCCCGAGTTCAGCATGTTCCCCCCGCACGCCATTGAGGGCACCGCCGAGGCCGAGGTCATCCCCGAGCTGGCCAAGTATAAGGGCGAGGTAATAGCCAAAAAGACCTACAGCTCCTTTTTCAATACCTCGCTTGAGGAGAAGCTGAAAAAGCTGAAGCCGGAGAAGCTCATCGTCTGCGGGGTCTGCACTCATATCTGCGTTTTGTACGCGGTGGCTGACGCCCGAATCCGCGGCTACAAGGTTGAGGTGCCCGTCGACTGCGTCGCCTCCTTCGATGAGCCGGCGCACCACTTCGCCCTGAACTACATTGAAAATACGCTGGGGGCAAAATTGACCGGCCCCGAGGTCAGCCGCAAGCCGCCCAAATTTGAGCCCCTGGAGGACGTCTTATCCGGGAAGACGGCTGATGTCTACTTCGCCCGCACCGTAGAAATATTGGGCAAAGAAAAGCTTAACCCAGTGGCGACCATGGAGTTCTTTGCCAGCCGGGCGGGGGTCTTCTGCGGCATAGAGGAGGTCAAGGCCCTGCTCACCCGGGTCTTGCCCGAGGGCAAGCGCGAGGTCTGGGCTCTGGCTGAGGGCGATACCATGGCGGCCAAAGAAGTGGCCCTGCGCATCACCGCCCCCTACCAGAGCTACGGGCTCTACGAGACGGCCATAGACGGCATCCTGGCCTGCTCCAGCGGCTGGGCCACCGCTGCCCGGGAGTGCGTGGAGGCCGCCCGCGGGATACCGGTGGTCAGCTTTGGCGCCCGCCATGTTTATCCCTCGGTGGCGGGAATAATGGACTACTCGGCCATTGTCGGCGGTTGTGCCGGCTGTTCCAGTATCGCCGGCGCCGAGCTGGCCGGCGTTGAGCCGGCGGGGACAATACCTCATGCCCTGATTTTGATTATGGGGGATACGGTCAAGGCTACCCAGGCCTTTGATAAGCATATGCCTGAAGGGGTCCCCCGCGTTTCCCTGGTCGATACCTTCAAGGATGAGGCCGAGGAGGCGGTGCTGGTGGCTCAAGCCTTGGGCAAGAAGCTGGCCAGCGTGCGCCTGGATACCCCGCCGGAGCGGGGGCGGGTTACCCCCGAGCTGGTCAAGGAGGTCAGGGCCAGGCTGGACTTGGCCGGTTTTAAGCAGGTCAAGATTTTCGTCAGCGGCGGCATTAACGTGGAGCGCATTGAGCAGTTTGTCGAGGCCGGAGCGCCGGTGGACAGCTTTGGCGTCGGCAGCTATATCAGCGGGGCTAAGCCCATCGATTTTACCGCCGACCTCCACGAGGTAGAGGGTAAGCCGATAGCCAAGCGGGGCCGAATCCCTGGTATTACCGCCAACCCCAGGCTTAAGAGGATACTTTAATAGATTTTCCGCCCCACCCCACCGGGTCTATTTTCCCACCCAGCCCGCCCAAAAGGGTTGCACCCTCTTGCACTCTTCAGGCCCCACCCCTGTTTTGTATCTTTTCCCGCCCACCGCCCTTTTATGGAAACCTCTCCCCCTTTGGAAAAGGGGGATTAAGGGGGATTTGCCCTTGTAGGGTGGGTTTGGGTGGGAAGCAAAACCCTGGGGAATAGGGGAGGCTCAGTCCCGCTTGAACCTCAGACGTAAAACCTGCTTGGTATCCTCGCTGACCTTTGCCCGCTCATCTATGCGCCAGCCGACCAGCCAAATGATTTGCTTGCTAGAACAGACAATGGGAATCCGGCTGCGCCAGTTGCGGGGTACCTTGGCGTCTATCATGAACTCCCCCACCTTCTTGGGCTGATTTAGCCCCAGCGGCTGGAACCTGTCCCCCCGCCGCCGGGGCCGCACCACCAGCTTGTCGCCGGTCTTGCCCAGGTCAAGGTAGGCGGTAAAGGCGTCTTTCTCGGTCATCCCTTCCCGGTCTATCATTTTCACCTCTACCCGCCAGCCGGGGAGCTTTGTCTCGCCAGGGATATTGAGCGGAAACTCGCCCTTCAAAAGGGGGAGGGGGGATAGGGCCGCCGAGTCCGGGGTCAAACGGTATTGGCCGTATTCTACGGAGAATATCAGCCCGCCGGGCAGGTTAAGACTTTTTCCCGCCGGCCTGGCGGTCAGGGACATCATTTCCTCGATATGGCGCATCTCGATGTCCTTGGCGCTGCCCAGCAGTTTTTCCACCGACGCCCTGAGCAGGTATCGTTTCAGGGCGGGGGGCAGTGGCTCAAAGCTTTTCTTGTCTATGCTGATGCTCTCTTCTTCCTGGCGGGCAATTTCGTCCCACAGCCGGGCGATTTGCTCATCGAGGAAGTCGATGTCGTCGCTGGCGATGCGTCCGGTGCGGAGCAGGGTCTCGGCCAGGCGGGGGTTGTAGCTCTCCAGCAGGGGCAGGAGCTGCTGGCGGATTCGGTTTCTTAAGGGCGATAGGGAAAGATTGGAGGCGTCGAGATGGGGCATAAGGCGGTGCCGGCGGCAGTAGTCTTCCGTCTCCTGGTGGCTTATCTCTAATAGTGGTCTTATTACCGTCAGGCTCTTGCCCTCTGATTGCCAGGTGGTGGCTGCCTGCAGTCCCCGCAGCCCTCTGGTCCCCGTCCCCCGGATGAGGTGCATCAGTATCGTCTCGATGTGGTCGTCCCTGGTGTGTCCCACCGCCACCCGGTCGGCGCCGACGGACTCGGCAACCTCGGCCAGGAAGCGGTAGCGCACCTCGCGGGCGGCTTCCTCCGGGGAAAGGCGCTCTCTTTTCTGGTAGCCCTTTACGTCTCGCCTCTCAATGGTAGCCGGGATACCCAGTTTTTGGGAAAGCTCAGCCACGTATTCGGCGTCGGCCTCGGACTCAGCGCCCCGTAGCTGGTGGTTAAGGTGGGCTATATGTAGCTTTACCCCCAGCTCTTCTTGGAGCTTGGCCAGGATATGGAGCAGGCACACCGAATCTGGCCCTCCGGATACGGCCACCACCAGCCTGCCCACGCCCGATACCAGCTGGTTCTGCTTGATAAAGCCCAGGACACGCTCTCCCAGCGGCGGCTGGCTTTCTCCCCTCATGCCTTTAGTCCCCCGGCCTGTTTTTAAACACCAGTTTGGTGCGGTGGGTGGAGGTGGGGTGGTCAAAGCCCAGGGCGGCGGCTACCTGCTCCGGCCTCCCCGAGCCGCTGCTATCACAGCGCAGCCTCATGCCCAGGCGGGCGTAGCCGCGGCGCCAGTCAATGAGCCAGAGTTTGTCTATCAAAGCCCTCAGGTCGTAGTTGCGGGTGCCGGTATCCCTCTGGTGGTGCCAGGGCAGTTGCCTGGCCGATAGCAGGGAGGCTAGAGCCGACTCTACCCCCGGCTTGTCCTTTTCGGTGGCTACTTCGACCTCGTATTCGCTGAAGCCGACCTGCGATTGCAGTGAGGGCATGGTCGGGGCTACCGAGTTTACCTGCGTTATTTCAATGCCGGCGGGCAGTTGCTGGCTGACGGCGTTGGTGAAGAAGTGCGGGGAGACCCATTTGCCGCAGAAGATGTCCATCAGCTCGGCCTGGCTGGTTATCCCCACCGCCAGGGGGGCGGCCAGCGATAGGCGGGGGTGGGGGCTGAAGCCCTCGCTATAGGCCAGGGGTATGCCGGCTCGTTGCAGGGCTCTTTGCCAGAGGCGCATTATGTCCAGGTGGGAGATGAACTTCAGCTCTTCTCCCCGGCTGAACTTAACCCGCAGTCTCTGCATTCTTTTCCTTGGTCAGTAGAATCTTCTCGATTTTCCTGCCCCGCATCTCGGTGATAACCAGCTTCATCTTTTTATACTTTAGCTGTTGCCCTTGTTTGGGTATTTGCCCCAGGAGGCCGAGGATAAAGCCGGCTACCGTCTCGTAGTCGCCTTCGGGGAGCT
>DAOUMQ010000060.1:0-7218 GCA_034410425.1 Dehalococcoidales bacterium
TGGTCGGGCTGTCGGCATAGGCGCCGTAAAAGGCAAAATAGGCCTGGTTCAGCCTTCTGATGTAATAGCCCATTGAGGCTAAGTACTGTCGTCTCTCCTCCATGTATTCCTCAGCCAGCTCAATCTCTCCCTGCGCCAGGTATTGGTCGACGGTTATTCTTATCTCCCTCATCTCCTGGTTGAAGTCAAACCCCTCACCGTCTTGGGGCTGGTCGTTATTGACGTATTCGGGGTAGAACCTTTCCAAGACGACGGCGCCGATTTCGTCGCTGACCATGCTGGCCAGGGTCTCGTTCATGGTGGCGATTTCATAGTTTCGGGATATGCCGAGCAGGTCGAGTATGTAGAGAAAGCCCAGCGGCTTGAAAGCCAGGTATTGGTGCAGCCATTCCTCGACGGCGGCGTTGATGGTGAACTGCAGGCTGGCGTTGTCGGTGACCAGGGTGGGATAAAGCGCCCCGGCGCCGCCCAGCCCCACCACCAGCGAGGAGACGCCCAGTTCATCGGCCTGCTCTTCAATGCTCTCTATTTCCTCCAGGGTGAGGTCGGCTCTGAGGACTATCTCCCTCATGCTCTCTATACTCTCCCGCGGCGAGACCACCAGCAGGCAGGGCAGTTCCCCCAGCCTGAAGTTCAATGGCGGGAAGTTAATCTCCAGCCCTATATATTGATAGGCGGGGTGGAAGATACCCTGCTCGGCCAGGACCTCTATTATCTGGCTGGCTATTATCCTCTCCACGCTGCTGGTTAAAGCCGCCCTTTGCTCTTGTCGGCTTTCCAGCTCGGCCTCAAGCGCGGCTAGGTCCCCCTCTTCATTGCCGGCGCTGACGGCGGTTATCTCCCATTCCAGGCTTCTTATCTGCTCCCCCAGCTCGAAATACTCTATCACCGCGGCCGGTTGGTCTTCGGGCTCTACCTGGTCACCGGAAAACCACTGCCCGATTTCATAGCCTATAGACTCAAGCTCCCACATCACCCAGTTGAAGCGGTAGGGCGCCGCGATTGAGTTGAGGTGGCTGTCAAAGTCCTGGGCGGAAGAGCAGCCCGCGCCGAGCAGACAGAGCAACAGCAAGATTATAAGGATTGATTTCAGTCTCAAACCCCCACCCCCTGTTTTCCCCTTATCTCTTTCTTCCCACCCGCTCGCCTCTTAGGTCTGCGGGGCAAAGCCCTTTCCGCCCTGGAGTCTGAGGGCAGCGCTAGTGGGAGGGTGGATGGGAATAGCCCTCGGCGGCTTCGCTATCAAAGGTTTGCAATGCTATAATAAGCCTACCATACCCGGAGGCTAATTGTAAGCCAGAGATATGATATGAAAGACTACTACCAGATACTGGGGGTCGCTGAGAACGCTAGCCAGGAAGAGATAAAAAAGGCCTTCCGCAAGCTGGCTTTCAAGCATCACCCCGATACCAATCCCGGCAATGAGAAAGAGGCCGCCGAGCGCTTTAAGGAGATAAACGAGGCTTACGGGGTGCTCGGTGACCAGGAAAAGAAGCGGCAGTACGACCTTGCCCGCAAGGGGCAGTTTGTCGGAGCTGGTTTTGATGGCGGCTACTCCCAGCAGGATATTTTCCGCGATATCTTCTCCAACCCGGCTACGGTTGAGGAGCTCAATCGGATGTTTGCTCAAGCCGGTCTCAGGTTTGACCCCGAGTTTCTTAACCGGGTCTTTTTCGGGGGGAGGGGCTTTGCCTTCCGCGTCTATACCGCCCCGGGCGGAGCCGGGCCGAGGCCTTACCAGCAGGGCTATCCCTCCCAAAGCGCCGTCTCCACCTATAAGCCGAGCTGGCTGGAAAGGGTGCTTTCCAAGGCGGCTTTCAAGGTCGGCCGGTTTGCCCTGAGCCGTCTCCTCGGCGTTGATTTTGAGCCGCCGGCTCAGCTCGACCGGCACATGGAGTTGAAGATTACCAAGGCCGAGGCTGGAAGCGGCGGCGAAAGACAGGTCGCGGTTAAGAGGGACGGGCGGAAAAAGAAGCTGATGGTCAAGATACCGCCGGGGGTCAAGACGGGGACTAAAATCAGGCTCCGGGGCATGGGCAAGAAGAAGGGCCAGAAACACGGCGACCTCTACCTTGATATAAAGGTTAAGGACTGAACTTATTTCCCATTTTAGTATTGACAGGTTAATTGCTTGTGTTAGAATAGGTAGTAATACTATGTAGATAGGATAACGACATAACCCATGAAAAGGCAATACATCGAGCAACTGAAAAAAGGGCTGACCGAGACGGCGCTTCTCTACTTGATTAACGAAGTGCAGACCTACGGCTATAACCTTATCAAGGAGCTGGAGAGAAGGACTACCGGCTATTTCAGGTTCAAGGGGGGGACTATCTACCCCGCGCTACGGCG
Organism: Dehalococcoidales bacterium; assembly: GCA_034410425.1. Lineage (GTDB taxonomy): Bacteria > Chloroflexota > Dehalococcoidia > Dehalococcoidales > BS750m-G39 > DUEC01. Next base: position 2,353 of record DAOUMQ010000060.1, read on the forward strand.
GCTGGAGCTCAAGGGGCTGATAAAGAGCCGCTGGCAGCGGACCGCCCAACGTCACTCCAGGAAGTACTACCAGATAACGGAGCAGGGCAGGCGGTTGCTGGCCGATAGGCTAGCCGAGTGGAGGCAGTTTTCCAGCGCGCTCAGTACGCTTATGGGGCTGAGCGGTACCGGTAAAGCGGCGTCCCCTGATACAGCTTAAAGCCCGCTTTGACTAAATCATTGCGGAGGTGGCAAGCCGAAATGAAGAAGGTAGGCATCGTTGTTGACAGCGCCGTCAGCATCCCCAGGAAGCTTATCAAGAAACACGACATCCGGGTAGTCCCTCTGCAGGCCATTTTTAGCGATAGGTCCTACCGGGACGTAATAGAGCTGAAGACCCCCGACCAGCTCTTTAAGCTAATCGATAAAGCCGACAAGTTTCCCACCTCATCGGCCCCCTCACCGGCTGAATATCTTGAAGTCTACCGCGACCTAAGCCAGAAGGTGGAGGGCGTTCTCTGTGTCACCATATCAGCCGATTTGAGCATGTGCTTTAAATCAGCCACCCTGGCTAAGGAAATGGCCCAAAGCGAACTGCCCAAGCTCGATATTGAGGTATTTGACTCCAGAACGACGGTGGGCGCCCTGGGGCTGGTAACCCTGGCGGCGGCTCAAGCCGCCGCTTCGGGGCAGGCAATGGCTCAGGTCGTTGACGCCGCCACCAAAGTCAGGGAGAAGGTGAACTGCGTTTTCCTCTTCGATACCCTTTCCTACCTGTTCAAGAGCGGGCGCATCGGCCGGGCGGCGGCTTTGATGGGCAATATGCTCAGCGTCAAGCCCATCGTTGAGGTGTCTACCGCCACCGGGCGCGTGGAGCCGGTGGGCAGGGTGAGGACCAAACCGAAGGCGGTAAAGCACCTGCTGGAGATAGCCGAGCAGAGGGTGGGCACCAAGAAGCCAGTGCATATTATGGTGGAGCACACCCGCTCACTGGATGAAGCCGAGGAGCTCAAGCAGATGGTTGCCGAGCGCTTTAACTGTGTCGAGCTTCTCCTCTGCGAGTTTAACCCGGTAGCGGCCCTGATTACCGGCCCCAAGATGCTGGGCTTGAGCTACTATATAGACTAAAACCTTTTGGCTAAATCTCCGCCTCGTTCTGGCTGGCATCAAGGAAGAGGCATTTTACCTCGCCGCCGCAGAACTCTCTGACCAAGTCGGCCAGCTCCGAGGTTATGGCTTTGGCCTCCCCTTTAGCCACCGGCGGTAGGCAGTCCACGTTTATGGCCACGTTGGCCGTCTCCGGGGAAAGCTTGGTATGGTCGCCCTGCCGCCAGTTCCAGCGCCGGCACATTACTCTGGAATTATCGACGTAGATTACCTCACCAGCCGGCGGGTACTCAACGGTCTCCGAGTTCAGCGGGGTGAAGGGCTCGTCGCCCTTGGCCAGGGTGAGGCGCAGGTCGCCGTCGGCCAGCTTCAGGTCGTCGCCGCCGCTGGGCACCATGTGCTTTATGGAGAAGTAGTTAAACAGGGCTACCAGGGTGTTGATGTAGGGCAGCTGGTCGCCACGGCGGGCGCGCCTTGCCAGCGACTCAATTGAGCAGTAGAACTTGTTGGGGTTGGTGCCGAAGTCCGTATAAGCCTGCCGCCAGTTGGCAATGCGGGGGTGGCTCTTAATCTCCTGCAGGGACTCATCCTGGGTGGCCTTTGCCACCGTCTGGCTCAAGAGCTCAATCAGCTTTTTATTTTCACCGTGGTTATCGACCCCCCTGGCGATGACCACCCCCCGAACGTAAGCGGGGAACTTGGCCAAAACTTCTTTGGATACAATGTCTTTCATCGGCTCTTACCTCCTAACTAATTCTGGCGGTAGCTTGAGCCAGCTCCCAGGAGTATTCGTAGAGGTGCAGGCCCTTGCTCATGGCCAGGAGCTCGCCGTCTTCAACCCCTATCTCGGCGGCCATGTATTCTTTGAGAAGCTGAATGGCGGCCAGGTTTGAGGGGAAGCCGGCCCACAGGTCCCAGGAGCGGAAATAGACGACGAACTTTAGTTTTCCATCGCGGATCCTGGTGTCTATGGCCCTGAGGCAGGGTGGGTCGGCGAGTTCTATGGAGCTGGCGTCGCCCACGGCCATAAAAGCCTGGTTGGTATCGTAGCCGTCCTGCTTGTACATCTCAATTACTTTGGGTATCTGCTGTTCCAGGTATTGGCCGTAGGTATACTGCTCGCCCTCCCTTTTATGGGCGGTCATCAGGTAGGGGAGGTAGTCTTCTATATAATCCATGGATGTCGGCGGCGGCACGCCCTGAGGTGTGGAGGGGACAAGGGGCCTGGTTGCCGGGTTGCTGACCTGCACCACCACCAGGTCCAGTTCCTTGCGGCGCTGGCCGGCGTAGCTGCCGCGGTCAATCGTATAATCATGGCCCTCGGTCAGTGTTTTGCGCAGGCAGAGAAACCAAGCCTCGGCAAGGTCTCTGGCTTCAATTACCGAGATTTTCACGCTTGAACCATCCCTTTCTATAGAGCCCGGATGAACTCGGGGCGCAGCCGGGACATATCTTTGGTGGTCAGGACCTCGTTGATGAGCTTGAGCACCGCTGCCTTCTGCTGGGGCAGTCTGGACTTGATGGGCAGGTAGTTGGAGGCATGATTGGCGGTGAAGAAGCAGTTGCTGAAGTTGGCCTTCTCGATTATCAGCTTCAGCTCTTCCAAAGACTGAAACGGCGAGATAAGCTCGAACCTGCCTTCTTCCCAGTCCTGGTGCAGGGGGGTGCCGGGGACGAGTATTATGGTCAGGGCGCCGGCGAAATCAGGGTCGATATCGGTCAGGATTTTGGCGGTACCGAGGGCGTGGTTGCGGCTGCCCTCAACGCCGCCCAGCCCCAGTATCACCGTCACCGAGAGGGTAATGCCGGCCTGCTTTATCTTTCTGCCCGCTTCCACAATCTGGTCGTAGGTGGCTCCCTTGTTAATCCTCTTGAGTATTTCCTCATCTCCGCTCTCAACGCCCAGGTAGGCAATGGTGAGCCCCAGCCGTTTTAGCTCTTTAAGCTCATCGAGGCTTTTTATCAGGGCCGCCTGGGGGGTGGTATAGGTGCCAATCCGGCTCAGGTGGGGGAACTTCTCGTTGAGGTATTTTAGCACCGCCACCAGCCTGGCCTGGGGGGCAATCAGGGCGTCTCCGTTTTCTAAGAATACCCGCCGCAGGCTCCAGCTATAATTTTGGGCTACCTTGTCGATGTCCTTTTTGATGTCTTCCAGGGGCCTTATCCTGAATTTGATTCCAGTGTAGGTGCCGCAAAAGGTGCACTTGTTATGGGAACAGCCGTAGGTTACCGGCAGCAGAAGGCTGTTGGCTTCGCTGGGAGGTCTTACTATCACTTGCTCATAGTCCACTTAAACGCGCTCCTATCTCTAACGCCCCTTTTGGAAGATGGCGAAGAACCTGTCTTCGTATTCCTCAAAGAGGCCCCAGCGGTCGAGCTCCTTTTTCAGCTCGCTGGGTTCGAACTCGCCTCTGTCGACCATTTTAAAAAGCTCGTTAATCCTTATCCTGGTGTCGGCGGGGATGCCGCTGGCGTCTACATCGAGCAGGCCTCTGGTCTCCAGCTGCGAAATGTTATCGGGCAGAGAGCTACGGGTCATTTCGTAGATGAACTTCATCAAGGATACATCCCAGAGCTCGTCCTGCCCCCTGATGATAGAGGTCAGCGGGTCGCCGCGCCTATCGATGTCATCGTTGAGCTTGGCGACTACCGCCAGCAGGTTATCGGAGACGATAGAAAGCTCCTTGGGCTCGTTCTTGTAGGTATAAAACAGGCCGGGGGCGTTGGAGCCGTAGGTCTTAATCAAGCTATCAAAGTACTGCCTCGCCTCCAGGCTGAAACCTTCCAGCCGGGAGAGGTAGAAGGGGGTTACAATCTTGGGTCTCTCGGCGATTACCCTGCCTTCCCTAATCACGGTCTCGGCGGCGGTCTTGATTAGCTCGGAGTAGACCGGCTCGGTGACCAGGTAGTAGTATATGTTGGTCGTGCCGAAGGTGGCCAGGCTCCGCTTGGGCGGCCTCAAGATTTCGGTCTGCCTGACGGCCTCTTTAATCCTCTCGTCGTCAATATCCATCGGTTTTCAGGCTATAGCCGCTAGCTCCTGCTTGTACTCGTTGAGAAGCACGGTGTATTGCCCATCAAGCTGGGCCAGCAGCTTGTGCCACTCCTCCTGGAACTGGGGCTGTCTTTCCACGTCTATCTTGAACCCTGCCGCCGAGCCCATCTGCTGTTGGAGCGCCTGCTGGACCCTGGCTTCGAAGTCGGTCTTTAATTGCTGGTAAGCCTGCCTTCTCTGCTGCTCGCCCTGCTCGGCGTAGTGGTTGAAGATGTTTCTCATCTTGCTGTAGATGTTCTCCACGCCCACCTTATCTTTCTTTAGGCTCTTTATGCCCTCCATTGCCTTTTTATTATTTTTCCTGGCGATGTCGTTGCCGGGCAGATTGATGTTGCGGAGCAGTATATCGGTTACCCCCTCTTTGACATAGGAGGCTATACTTTCCTCGTAATTGTTCAGTTCGGCGCTTAGGTTCAGGTTTTGCTTTAGGTACTTAGCCGCCAGTTTTTCCCCTTCGGGGACATATTTCCACCTCAGGCGCTCTTCAGGCGTGGCTTCGCCTATCTTCTCTATCTTTTCCAGCGCTATCTCGCGGGCGCTCTTGATATCAGCCACAGCATTCCTCTTAAAACCATTCTTACCTATATTATACTAGATAGTCAAACAAGCCTCAAAGTTTCTAAAGATGGCTTGCCTTTGTCATTGTAGATGATATAATTTAATAACTGATGCCTGTGAATAAAGACTTTGAAATCCCAGACCATACCGCCGATGTCGGTATCATC